>CAYYZJ010000623.1:0-1734 GCA_964475615.1 uncultured Flavitalea sp.
TCCAATGCCATCCGCCTGGATGCCGTGTCGATGCAAATAAAACCCATTGTACGCGTGATCGACGACTGGTTTACGGCCAGGCCCCTGGGATTGATCTTTGAATGCAGGGCAGGAAAGGGAAAGCTGCTGGTCTCCGGCATCGACCTGCTCAGCGATAAAGAAAAAAGGCCTGAAGCAAGACAATTATTATACAGCCTGGAAAAATATATGGCAGGGGATCAGTTCATGCCGGAATCGGAGATAGATATAGAACGGATCAGCGCGTTGTTCAATTAGAGAATAGAAAATAGAGAATAGGGGTTATTATCCTGCTCACTATTCACTACTCACTTTTCAAAAGACCTTCAATGGATGGAGTTCAAGTTTGGACGGAGGAAATCGTTATTCCTACTTACCGCATAGGCGAACCTGAGAAAAATCCGATGTTCCTGGAAAAAAGAGTATACCAGGGAAGCAGCGGCGTGGTATTCCCTCATGCCGTTATTGAAAAGATCTATGACCAGCAATACGACAAGCGGTATACAGCGGTGTTCCTGGAAAATGAATATATCAGGATCATGATATTGCCGGAGCTGGGCGGCAGGATACAGATGGCTTTCGATAAAGTGAAGCAACGCCATTTCATTTATTATAACCGCGTCATCAAGCCGGCGCTGGTCGGACTTACCGGCCCCTGGATATCCGGGGGCATTGAATTCAACTGGCCCCAGCATCACCGGCCTTCCACTTTTGAGCCGATCGATTTTACGATCAGGGAAAATCAGGACGGAAGCAGAACAGTATGGGTAAACGAAGTGGAGCGGATGTTCCGCACCAAGGGAATGGCCGGCTTCACGCTTTATCCGGGCAAGGCGTATATTGAGATAACCGGAAAATTGTACAACCGCACGCCTTTTCCGCAAACTTTTCTCTGGTGGGCCAATCCTGCGGTAAAGGCCGGCGATCACTATCAATCTGTTTTTCCTCCGGATGTGTATGCCGTGTTCGATCACGGCAGGCGCGATGTGTCTTCCTTTCCGATTGCCACCGGCGTTTATTATAAAGTGAATTATGCCCCGGGCACAGATATCTCCCGCTATAAAAATATTCCCGTGCCTACTTCCTATATGGCCGTTGCCTCGAAATATGATTTTATCGGCGGTTATGAGAACGACACGCAGGGCGGCATGCTGCATGTTGCCGATCACCATATTGCTCCCGGAAAAAAACAGTGGACATGGGGCAGCGGCGAATTCGGAAAGGCCTGGGATAAGCACCTTACCGATGAAGACGGCCCCTATGTTGAAGTGATGACGGGCGTGTATACCGATAACCAACCGGATTTTTCCTGGATCCAGCCTTATGAAGAGAAAAGCTTTGTCCAGTATTTCATGCCTTACCGCGAAGTGGGCATGGTGAAGAATGCCACAAAGGATGCAGTGGTCAATATTGAGTGGATGAATAATGAAGCAGAGATCAGATTGCATCTCACAGCCGCCTGTGACCGGGTCGGGATACTGCTTGCGGAAAATGATAAAGCCATCTTCAGCGATGAGGTTTCCGCTTCGCCCCGCTTGCCTTACCTGAAAAAGATAACATTCAACCGCGATATCGACCCTTATGCCTGCACACTAACGGTAACAGATATACGATCTGGGAAGACGCTGGTGAGCTACCGGCAGGAGAGGATCGCAAACAAAACTATTCCGCCGCCTGCAGAAGCCGCCGCAAGACCGGAGGAGATTGCCACCAATG
>CAYYZJ010000624.1:0-6746 GCA_964475615.1 uncultured Flavitalea sp.
CATTTTCCAGTTGATGATCTTGTTGAGGTATTTGATGGCATTTTCATAATCGCCGCTGCCGAAATACAGCGAGGCGAATTTGTAATAGAACACCAGCACCCGGTGCTTATCGAGATACAATTCATATTCCTTCAGCTTTTCCTCGATATAGGGCACCAGTTGCAATCCCTCCGTAAACGTGCCGTCGATAAAATGCTTGTTGATCTTGGAAATACAGAGATATACAAACGTCTGTATCCGGTTATTATCGTTTTCCTGCACGATCTCCGATTCGGAGAACCGCTCGAACTGTTCGAGGGTTTCAATGAACCTCGGATAATTGAGCAGGTCGAAATGAGCGCCCAGCAGGTTGTGCATGCCTTTGATATAATGCGCCGTCTCGATGCCGATCATGAAGGATTCCTTCTCAAAAAGATCGACCCATTTTTGTGCATAGCGGTAATAAGAAAGAAAATCCTGGATGATGAAAGCATACCAGCTATAGCTTTGATAGAGATATAATTTCTCATAAAACTCCGTGCAGCGGCTGAGATCGTTGGGAAGATGCTGTTCCATGAATTCCTTCACGGCCGTTTCATCCTTTTCATTCCGCGCATGACCATGCTTGATATACCAGCTATACAGCTCCAGTGAAAGATTGGACAGGCTGCCGATGAGCGATAAATGATAATTGACCTCATCCACCTCCCTGGCCAACTGCTCGGCCCGGTCGCGCATGCTGCGGGTAATGTGCAGGGCTTCTATCTTCTGTTCAAAGAAAAGGGCCTGCAGCACATAAGTTACCTGGTTATAAGCCTTCGCATGTTCCTTGATGCGATCCAGCACCCTGAGGCTCTGCAGATAAAGACCCTGGTTGTACAATATGCGGGCATGATCGAGCTCTTCATGCAATTGAAGGTCGATATTGCTTTCATTTTTGATCAGCCTGAGGCTCGACAGGATCTGCCTGTACAACAAAGCCTTGGTATTGGACAACTGCTGTTTTTTGATGCTTTTGTTTTTCTTTAACAGTTGCTGCTCGTCGTATTCGGTCATCTTGTCGAGCGCATCGAATAACTGCGTGGTCTTCAGCTCCTCACCAGCGGCGGAATTCCGTTTAACATAGAGCTTGAAATTCCTTTTTTCTGATTTCCGGAGCGATTTTACCAGTTGGAACAAAGCATCTGAAGATCGGTTGGGCATCGTAATTTAAAACTTTAAAATCCTTTGCCAGAGCGGGTTTTAGCCGCTTTCCCGGCCTTTTAAAAGCGTAAACCCCTTATTATTTTGATTTTACTGCCAGAATAAACCGGGATAACTTCGAAAGAAGGGGCTATTCTTACGATTGCTGGCACTGCAAAAATAAACAAGCCCGGTCATTTTAATCAAATTCAATAAAACTACTCTATGGCTACTGACAAAATATTCATCTTCGATACCACGCTCCGCGACGGCGAACAGGTGCCCGGATGCAAGCTCAATACCCGGGAAAAGATCGAGCTGGCCCTGCAGTTGGAAGATCTTGGGGTAGATATCATTGAAGCCGGATTTCCCATATCCAGTCCCGGCGATTTCCATTCCGTGGAAGAAATATCAAAGATCATCAAAAACGCTACGGTCTGCGGCCTCAGCCGCGCCGTTCAGAAAGATATCGAAACGGCAGCCGAGGCATTAAAACATGCCCGCCGCCCGCGCATCCATACGGGCATCGGCACTTCCAACCTGCACATTAAATCAAAATTCAATTCCACCCAGGAAGAGATCATACAAAGAGCGGTACAAGCCGTGAAATGGGCCCGCAATCTGGTAGACGATGTTGAATTTTACGCTGAAGATGCCGGCCGCACCGACAATGAATATCTTGCCCGGGTAATCGAGGCCGTTATAGCCGCCGGCGCAACGGTAGTGAATATTCCCGATACAACAGGCTATTGCCTCCCCCATCAATACGGCGAAAAGATCGCCTACCTCATCGATCATGTAAGCAATATCGATAAAGCGGTCATTTCCTGCCATTGCCACAATGATCTCGGTCTGGCTACGGCCAATTCCATTGCAGGCATCATGAGCGGGGCCAGGCAGATCGAATGCACCATCAACGGGCTCGGCGAGCGGGCAGGCAATACTTCCCTCGAAGAAGTGGTGATGATCATCAAACAGCATCACGATCTCGGATTTCATACCGGTATCCAAACACAAAAGCTTAATCCGGTGAGCAGGCAGGTGGCCGATACCATGCGCATGCCCGTTCAGCCCAATAAGGCCATTGTAGGCGCCAATGCATTTTCGCATTCTTCCGGCATTCACCAGGACGGATTTTTGAAAGATTCGCTTACCTACGAGATCATCAACCCCCGCGAGGTAGGCGCCGACGGATCCAAGATCGTACTAACGGCCAGGAGTGGACGAAGCGCACTGGCACACCGCCTGCAGAAGCTGGGCTATGAATTCAACCGGAACGATATAGATGTGCTGTATGAACGCTTCCTGCAGGTAGCCGATACCAAAAAAGAAGTGCAGGAAGACGATCTGCACCAGCTCGCAAAAGCATATATCGCATCAACGGTAATTGTCTGAACTGGGATGGATGGGATGTTTGGGAAAAATTCAGCCCTCAATATTAAATCTTAAATCTTACATATTAAATAATTAATGGGTCAAACATTATTCGAAAAAATCTGGAACAGGCATATCGTCAAAACCATTGATGGCGGGCCTTCCGTGCTGTATATCGATAAACATTTCATTCATGAAGTAACCAGTCCGCAGGCCTTTAAAGGGCTTGCCCAGCGCGGACTTAAAGTATTCCGTCCCAGGCAGGTGGTGGCTACTGCCGACCATAACGTGCCTACCCTCAACCAGCATCTGCCCATCCGCGAAGAATTATCGCGCAAGCAGGTGGAAGCGCTGAAAGAGAACTGTGAAAAATTCGGCATCGAGCTCTATGGCCTGGGGCACCCTTACCAGGGTATCGTGCATGTGATCGGCCCTGAGCTCGGCATCACCCAACCGGGCATGACCATCGTTTGCGGCGACAGCCATACTTCCACCCACGGCGCTTTCGGAACCATCGCTTTCGGCATCGGCACCAGCGAAGTGGAAATGGTATTGGCCACCCAATGCCTCATGCAGGCTAAACCGAAACTGATGCGCATCAATATTGAAGGCGAACTGAACAAAGGAGTAGTTTCAAAAGATATCATCCTCTATATCATTTCCCGGATCTCCGCCAGCGGCGCCACCGGCTATGCAGTAGAATATGCAGGCAGCGCCATCCGCGGTCTTTCCATGGAAGCGCGCATGACCATCTGCAACATGAGCATTGAAATGGGCGCGCGCTGCGGCATGATTGCGCCCGATGAAACAACATTTCAGTATATACAGGGCAGACCGTTCGCTCCGCAGGGAAAAGCCTGGGAAGAGGCACTTGCTTACTGGAAAACTTTATACAGCGATCCCGATGCTGTTTTCGACAAAGAGATCAATATCGATGCCGCCGATATAGAACCCATGATCACGTACGGCACCAATCCCGGCATGGGCATCGGCGTAACCGGCCATGTGCCCGGCCTGAATGAGATCGAGGAGAAAGAAAAACCTTCTTTCGAAAAATCGCTGCACTATATGGGCCTTGAGCCGGGAACGGATATCAAAGGAAAGAAAGTGGATTATGTTTTTATCGGAAGCTGCACCAACAGCCGCATCGAAGACCTGCGCATGGTAGCTTCTTTTGTAAAAGGAAAGCATAAGGCCAGCGATGTGGAAGTATGGATCGTGCCCGGAAGCAAGCAGGTGGAAAAGCAGGCACGCGAAGAAGGGATCGATAAAATATTTGAAGAAGCAGGATTCCTGCTGCGTCAGCCCGGCTGCTCCGCATGCCTGGGTATGAATGAAGACAAGATCCCTGCAGGCAAATACTGCATCTCAACGAGCAACCGGAACTTTGAAGGAAGGCAGGGCCCTAATGCAAGAACATTTCTGGCCAGCCCGTTGACCGCTGCAGCAGCAGCCATTACCGGAAGAGTGGCGGATGTACGGGAATTGATATAGGTCTCCGGTTTACAGTTTACAGTTTTTAGTTTACAGTCAAGTGCGTAAACAAACAACTGAAACTGCAAACCGTAAACTGTAAACTAATAAATCGTTGTATGAAAAGAAACATTGTACTGCTTCTTATCTGTTCGCTCACAGCAACATTTTCATTTGCCCAATCCACCTTCACGCTCAAAAGCAAAGAGATCGGTGGGCAGGCAACCAATAAACAGGTGTTCAAAGGATTCGGATGCACCGGCGAAAACATTTCGCCTGAACTTTATTGGGAAAATGTTCCTGAAGGAACCAGGAGTTTTGCTGTAACCATGTACGACCCCGATGCGCCCACCGGCAGCGGATTCTGGCATTGGGTGGTCTTCGATATTCCTGCCGATGCAAGAGAGCTGAAATCGGATGCAGGCAATCTTTCCAGGAACCTCGCGCCTGCAGGATGCATCCAGAGCGTGACCGATTTCGGCCAGCCCGGGTACGGCGGTCCCTGCCCCCCCGAAGGACATGGCTTTCATACCTACCTTATCACCTTATATGCATTGAAAGTACCCAAGCTGGGACTGGACAAAACAGCCACCCCCGCCTATGTAGGGTTCAATCTTTTTTCCCAAACCATCGCCAAGGCCTCGCTGGTGATGTATTATAAACGATAACGACCCATGAGCAAAGCGATCAATATCATCAAAAGCACGGTTGTTCCGATGGCCATTGAAAATATCGATACCGACCAGATCATTCCGGCCCGCTTTTTAAAAGCCACCAGCAGGGAAGGATTCGGCAGGAACCTGTTCCGCGACTGGCGCTATATCAATGATGACGAACAGCAGCCGAGAAAAGATTTTGTGTTGAATAACCCGGTATACAGCGGCCGGATACTGGCTGCGGCCAAGAATTTCGGATGCGGCTCTTCCCGCGAGCATGCCGCCTGGGCTATCAAGGATTATGGGTTCGATGTGGTGGTGAGCAGCTTTTTTGCCGATATCTTCAGGAACAATGCGCTGAATAATTTTCTGTTACCCATTACCGTTAGCGAGCCTTTTTTGCAACGGTTATTCGCATCGGTGGAAAAATACCCGTCGGCCGTTGTGGAAGTGAACCTGGAGCAGCAGTATATCCGGCTGGCCGGCGGCGAGCAGGAAAATTTCGACATCAATCATTACAAAAAGACCTGCCTGCTGAACGGCTACGATGATATCGATTACCTGCTGAGCATCCGAAACGAAATAGAAAGCTTTGAAACCCGTCATCCTGAATTAATACCCTAAACCAGCATTATGCAAAAGAATATTGTAGTCATAGAAGGCGATGGCATAGGCCCGGAGGTAACGCGGCAGTCGGTAAAAGTGCTCAAGACCATTGCCGAGCGCTTCGGTCATGAGTTCAGCTTCACCCATTTTCTGATGGGTGCAACAGCGATCGACAAGACCGGCAATCCGCTTCCCGATGAAACCCTGGAAGCCTGCCTGAACAGCGATGCCATTCTATTCGGCGCCATCGGCCATCCGAAATACGATAACGATCCCGGCGCCAAAGTAAGGCCCGAGCAGGGTTTGCTCAGGCTGAGGAAATCGCTGCAGTTATTTGCCAATATCCGCCCCGTAACCACCTATCCCAGCCTGCATCATCTCTCCCCGCTGAAATCAAAGAATCTCGAAGACGTAAACTTCGTGATCTTCCGCGAACTGACCGGAGGCATCTATTTCGGAAAGAAAGAGGTGAATGCAGCACACACACTGGCTTCCGACGATTGCGTGTACAGCAGGGAAGAGATCGAGCGGATCGCTCATCTTGCTTTTAAGCAGGCGCAGGCCAGAAGGAAAAAGCTGACCCTCGTCGACAAGGCTAATGTGCTGGAAACCTCCAGGCTCTGGAGAAAAGTGGTACAGGAGATTGCTGCGCAATACAAGGATGTTGCCGTCGATTTTCTGTTTGTAGATAATGCGGCCATGCAGATCATCCTCAACCCGAAACAGTTTGATGTGATCCTTACCGAAAATATGTTCGGCGATATCATCAGCGACGAAGCCAGCGTGATCAGCGGATCGCTGGGGCTGCTGCCCTCCGCGTCTATCGGTAATGGATCAGCGCTGTTTGAGCCCATCCATGGCTCTTATCCGCAGGCGGCAGGAAAAGATATTGCCAATCCGCTCGGCTCGATATTGTCATCAGCCATGATGCTCGATCATTTCGGATTGCGCCAGGAAGCATCGCTGGTAAGGGAAGCCGTAAGCTGGACGCTGGTGAACAGTTTTGTGACCAAGGACATTGACCCGGTTAATTTTTATTTCACCTCCACCATCGGTGAGCTGATCAGCGATTATGTAGGAGGAAAGATACCGGGCGATATTCATAAGGCCAATATTGAATTGAGGAAGTCGACGATCATTTAGTCTTTGAACTGGGATTAATGGGATGCATGGGATTTATGGGAGATGGATGTGAAGTGAAGTGAATTGGTACAAATCCCTTTCCCACACATCCCATTAATCCCAAAAATCCCAGTTCAGACAATTCCCAGTTCAGACAAAAAGTTCTTTGTTTTCTAAAAGGCGGTTCGTATATTCGCATTACAACACTTCTTCATGTTGAAAAGCAGAATACATAATATCATCACCGCCATATTTTTTGTGGTGTTCATTATTTTTCCTGCAATTCTTGGTGGTGTTTGTTAATATTATAACATAACTAAGAAAATATAAGCGGCCCGCCTCCAAAAAGGCGGG
>CAYYZJ010000625.1:0-2490 GCA_964475615.1 uncultured Flavitalea sp.
CGCCCGCCAGTCCATACTCTTCGATGATGATGGCATAAATAAAATCGGAATAAGGATGCGGAAGAAAATTCCGCTGCCTGCTGTTACCCGGGCCGAGGCCCACCCATCCGCCATTGGCAATCGCGATCTTGGCCTGGTTCACCTGGTAATTATCGTCATCATCATTTTCTTTTCCGCCGTACATGAAATTCTCCACGCGGTTGATCCAGGTGTCCACACGGGCAAATAATTTTGACCGGCTTTCCGATTTTGCCGGGGCCGACTGACCATTATCGGCCTTATGCCTGATCATGGCCGCCATAACCAGTATGAGCACCGGAATCAACGCCACACTAACGGTAAGCAATAGGTGCTTTGCACTGACCCTTCCAATAAACATCAGCATAAGGCTGGTAGCTCCGGTAAGCAGGGCTGTGGATAGATTGGCCGGGGCAATGAGCGCACAGACAATCACCACCGGAGTAATAACCGGAATAAATCCTTTTTTAAAATCCTTAATGAACTCCTGCTTTTTGCTCAGCAAGCGGCTCAGGTACATGAACAGGGCCAGCTTGGCCAGGTCGGAAGTCTGGAAAGTAAGGTTGATGATGGGCAGGCGGATCCAGCGGCTTCCCTCATTCAGTCTAACGCCAAAGAACAGGGTATAAACCAATAATGGAATGGACAGCAGGAACAGTATCCTGGCCACCCGGGAATAGATGATATAATTGACCTGATGCGCAAAATAAATGATCAGTATCCCGATAACGATAAATGCAAACTGCTTGAACAAATACACTTCCGTATTGCCCTTGTACATTTTATAGGCCAGCAGCCCGGTGGAGCTGTATACAGCCAGCAAGGATACCAGGGCCAGCAGCACTACTACCGACCATATCACTTTATCGCCGCGGGTTCTTGCCTCTAACCGCCCGAATGGCTTTTTCTCTATAGCTGCAAATTCACTCAATATTTAATATTTAATAAGTATTGCCTATTGCCCATTGCTTATTGCCCATTGCCATCACAAATCCCTCACTGCTTCCTTGAACTGCCTTCCCCTGTCTTCATAATTCCTGAACAGGTCGAAGCTGGCGCAGGCAGGGCTGAGCAATACCACATCGCCTTTATTGGCGAGATGGAAAGCCGATTTCACTGCTTCCTGCGCGCTGCCGGTATTCACCATTACCGGCACATCGTCGTGAAAAGCCTCGTGTATCTTGCGGTTGTCCACGCCCATGCATACAATGGCCTTTACTTTCTGCCGCACGAGATCCTTGAGTATGGAATAATCGTTGCCCTTGTCTATTCCGCCAAGGATCAGTACCACGGGCTTGGTCATGCTTTCCAGGGCATACCAGGTGGAGTTTACATTGGTGGCTTTGCTGTCGTTGATGAACTCAACGCCGCGCACCGTGCTCACATATTCCATCCGGTGCTCCAGGGCCTCGAAGCTCTGCATGGCTTCCTTGATCTTTTGTTTTCGTATGCCCACTGTTGCCGCCGCTATTCCTGCTGCCATGGTGTTGTATTGATTGTGTATACCCTTTAATGCAAAATCATAAATGCTCATCTGTAGTTTTTCGTTGCCCGCCGCTATGGTCATCAATCCGTTTTTAATGAATCCTCCTTTGTTTGGCTCATGTTGCATGGTAAATGGTAATGGGTTAGATTTATAAGGAAACTGGTCTACATACTTTTTGATCACAGGGTCGTCTTCACAATAAATAAAATAGTCTTCAGGGGTTTGATTCATCACGATCCTGAACTTGCTCCGGATGTAGTTTTCAAAGCGGTAATCATAGCGGTCGAGATGATCTTCGGTAATGTTGGTCAGAATAGCGATATCCGGTCTGAATGTATCGATATCGTCCAACTGAAAACTGCTGATCTCTGCGATATACCAGGGCTTGCCGTCTTCCGCCACCTGCCTGGCAAATGAATAACCGATATTTCCCACCAGCGCGCAATCCAGTCCGCCATGTTTGCAGATATGATAGGTTAGCGCCGTGGTGGTCGATTTGCCGTTGCTTCCGGTAATGCCGACGATGCGGCTGTTTCCCTTGTAGCGATAAGCCAGCTCAATTTCCCCGATCACCGGTATTCCTTTTGCCCTGATCTTTTTGACCAGCTCATTCTTTTCCGGTATGCCCGGGCTCTTCACGATCTCATCGGCATTCAGGATCTTTTCCTCCGTATGCTGCTTTTCTTCATAGGCTATTCCTTTTGCATCGAGCTCCTGTTTGTGCACCGGTTTCAACTCTCCCTTATCCGACACAAAAACATCATATCCTTTAAGCTTTGCCAGCACTGCTGCGCCTACTCCGCTTTCCCCGCCGCCCAATATGACCATTCGTTTGCTCATTACCGCGCAAAAGATTTAAACATATTCACATTTCCGCCCGGGGGCGGATCCAGGTTTTTCAAAAGCATGAACTTTAACTGCACCACAATGTTTTTCGTGAGACGTGAATCGTCAGTCGTGATTCGCTACTCACTATTATCTTATCT
>CAYYZJ010000626.1:0-4076 GCA_964475615.1 uncultured Flavitalea sp.
AAATCGGGTTCTCCCAGACTGAGATCGATGACATCGATCCCTTTTGCTCTCAGTTCGCGGCCGAGTTTGGCCATCTTCAATGTTTCCGGTTCACTGAAACGGGTTAAAATAGACGATAAGGACATGAATGTAATTTATTAAGCGGTTGCAAAGGTATTGAAAAGAAAATAGAAAATAGTGAGTGAAGAACAGGAAAATTGTAAGATGCTAATTATGCTGTATCGATTTCAATCCCAATGCGGTTTGTCCGCTGCCGTTGGGAGATCCGCTGGTGAAGATGGTATAGATTTTTCCGCCGGTGAGCTGAATGGAATCGTGCAGCAGGAGCGTCGAATCTCTGAACAGGAATACCTGACAAAGGCCTGCTTTGATCAGTGAAAAGGGTGATAATTCCGATGGATTGGGATTAGCGCCTACATAAGGAATATTGAAAGCTATTGTATCGCCGGGACTGGCTAATAGGGGAGTTAATTCAAGCGTATCCACATAAAAATTCAAAAAACGAAAATACGACATGGTATCAGCAGGCGGCGTCAGCCCATCCTGCAGCACCAGCGCTTTCAGCGAATCATTGCTCAGCGTATCGTAAATAAAAACGGAATAATATTTACCGGCCTGCGGCCCGATATTTCCATTGATATAAACACGCTTACCGGAAACGGAATCCGCTTTGAAATTATGAATGCCGGAAATCACATTGAGATAAGGATTACCGGTTATGCCTGTAGTGGAATCGAAGCCAAGCCGCTTAACCAGGGTATCATTCTCGAACAATATATCCAGCGGTATCACATCCGGCGCCACATGCGTTATTGACAGATAAGCCTGCTTGCCCGATGTGTCAATACTTTTATTGCATCTTATATATAAACCCGAAATACAAACAAAAAATATCAGTCCGGCTGTTTTTCCTCGCATGTCGACTTAAATGGTTGCGTGAAACTAATGCATTTCGGCAAGCGGTTTGCAATTTTAACATACTTACTGATCATACCTGTACCAGAACCTGATCAGGTTGGGCTCATGCGCTCTGGGTCTTTTCGTTTCATAATCGTAGATCACGCGGCCCAACTGTTTCATAAAAGGAAGCCCGGTGCTGTCGTAATCATATTTTTCGTCGTTGAGCACGCCGTCGCTGTTACAATAAATGGTTGCGCTGAGCATGAACTCGATATGTTTATTGAAATCGACAAAATAAGCTACATCGGTGAGGAAGCCATAAGCATCGCCCTCTTTACTAAAGATGCGGATCGTTTTCGGGAGACTGCCTTTTTCCGATCCCCAGTACAGCAATTTCCCGTAAGCATCCCAGTACTGGGATGAATCATAGAACGGATATTTCGATTCCGGCGGAAACTCGGAAAGATACTGATACACGAAATTATAATCGTCATCGCTGAAGTTGAACCGCTGCGACTGCGGAACGGAATTGGGAAAGAGCACGCTCCGCAGGATGCGGTGCAGGTCTTCCAGCGCTATCCGGTTCTTCTTAGAAAAATCCATGGGCTGTTCGATGAGCTGCCCGTTTTTGTAATAAGCGCGGCCTGCTGAATCCCTTCGCTGCGCATAAGGATTCCTGTTATACTGCATCGGCTGCTGGTATAATAGTTTCCCGGAAGGATCATAAAAGGTAACGGGATTGGTATGCCTGTTCTCATCTTCCGTTAAAAATACCTCCAGCCGATGGTTGATCTGCACATCGGGATAACCCATCTTATGCAATTGCTGGTTGATGTATTCCTGTCCGAGGAATTCATACAGGCGGTTGAAGGCATCGTTATCGCTTACCAGAAAGATCTTCCGCACATACTGGGCAACGGTTGGTCTTCCGTCGGGCGTGGTAGGATCGTTGAGCACAGGCGTTTGTCCGCTGTAGGCATTGCCCGTGACCAGGCTGCTGTTCTTATTGAGGCCGGGAAGCCTGAGCTCGTTCAGCTTTTGCAGGGCAAGCAGTGCAACAGGCAGCTTTACCGTGGAGGCCGGATAGAAATAATGCTGGCTGTCGACATTAAAATAATAATCCCTGAATAAGGGATTGTTGGCTGCATCGCGGTCGATCTGCGTATAGATGATCTGAACCTTCAGCGAATCGCGCTGTTTAAGAATATTGTCGAAGTATTCAGGATAGCGGGTGAGCAGGTTTTCAAGAAAGGAATCGGTACGGACCGTGTCTGAACGGCAAGCGGCAAACGGCGAGTGGTGAATAGAGGAATAACTGCTAAGAAGAACAGCGATCAGCAAGGAAAAAAATAAACCAGCAAATTTCATCGGAACAATTTAAGGCATGAAAATAAAATGAAATCCGCGAAATCCGGAAAATCCTCTAATCCGCGATAGTCCAGGCACTTATATTGGGAAATATTCTGATTTCGTATTGATTAATTATCAAGGCTAAAAACTTATCTTTGCCGCTCTAAAAAAATTCAAACGAACACCAATGAGAGCCCTGGTTAGCATTTTTGCTGCTTTATTGATCATCATCTCCCTGTACCAGCTTTCCTTTACCTGGTTTGTGAACAAGCATGAGACTGCCATGCAGGAAAAGGCCAGGCGCTATGTGAACAGCCTTTATCCATCTGCCGAAAGAAAATATCCCGGCGATAAAGAAGCCCAGCTCCTCTATAAAGATACCCTGGATGAAATTTACCGGAACAGGCTGAGAAGGCTGCTCGACAGCACCCGCGATACCAAGATCACCTGGTGGGGAACCACTTACCAGAAATCCAAAGAGAGCGAACTGCTCCTGGGCCTCGACCTGCAAGGCGGTATCAATGTTACGCTCGATATCGCGCTCGATGGGCTGATCAAGGGACTGGCCAATAATCCCCGCGATCCGGCCCTGCTGAAAGCCATAGCCGGAGCCCAGCAGAAAAAGCTCACCAGCGGCGGCGCCAATTTCATCGACCTTTTTGCACAAGCCTACAGAGAGCAGAACCCCGGTTCCAGGCTGGCCCCGCTCTTTGCCAACAGCAATCGCAATAAACTGAATTATGAATCTTCCGACGCCAGTGTGATCAACTGGATCCACGACCAGGCTTCGGCAGCCATGAAGCAGACCTTCCAGGTGCTGACCAAACGTATCGACAAATTCGGCGTGGCCCAGCCCAGCATCAACCTCGATGAAAACAAAGGCATCATCAGCGTGGAGCTGGCAGGAGCAACCGACCCGGAAAGGGTGAGAAAATACCTGCAATCGACCGCCAACCTGCAGTTCTGGGAAGTATATAATCTCGGCGAGCTGGCCACGTCCATGCAAAATGCCGACAAAGCCCTGCAAAATTACCTGAACGGAGCAAAGGACACTGCTGCCGTTGCTAAGAACGATTCATCCAAAAAAGATACTGTCGGCAGTGCGCTCAATCAAAATCCTTTGTTCAGGGTGCTGGCGCCGGCGCAACCCCAGCCCGATCAGAAGACCGGGCAGCCGCATTATTATGCATTCATCGGCCGCTCTGCATTGAAAGACACCGGCACCGTCGATTCCTACCTGAACAATCCGGTTGTGCGCAACCAGTTCCCGGCCGACCTGAAATTCCTTTGGGGAAAACAGGAAAGGGATGACGACGGCAAACTCGTCAACTATCTCGACCTCTATGCTGTGAAAACGATACCCAACAGCGATAAAGCCAAAATAGAAGGCGATGTGATCAAGGATGCCCGCCAGGACTATGACCCGGTAACCGGGGAAGTGGTGGTGGAAATGAGTATGGATAAAACAGGAGCCAATGCATGGGCCAAGATGACCGGCGACAATGTGGGCAAGCCCATTGCCATTGTACTGGACGATATCGTGTATTCCGCTCCTTATGTGACTGAGCAGATCAGCGGAGGCAGTTCCAGGATCACCATGGGCAGGGGCAGGAATTCTACGCAGACCGTTGAAGAAGGACAGGATCTCGCCAATATTCTTAAATCAGGAAAGCTGAATGCACCGGCCAAGATCGTGGATGAACTGGTGGTAGGCCCCACGCTGGGTAAACAGGCCGTTCATGGAGGCGCTATGGCTTTCGTGATCTCCTTTATCGTGATCTTTATTTTAATGCTGGTATATTTCAATACTGCAGGATGGGTGGCCA
>CAYYZJ010000627.1:0-4768 GCA_964475615.1 uncultured Flavitalea sp.
GAATGTCCAGGGACAGATAGATGAGGCGGAAGCCCGGGCTAAAAAGATAGTCGGAGATGCCCAGACGGCCGCGGAGAACCTCAAAAAGGAAAAGTTGCTGGAAGCCAAGGAGAAATTTGTACAGTTGAAGGCGGAACATGATAAGGAAGTGCTGGAAAAGAACCGGAAGATCAACGACGCCGAATCCCGGATCAAGCAGAAAGAACAGAGTATCAATCAGAAAATCGATAACCTCGACAAACAATCCAAGGATAACGAAGCCATCAAGGAAAATCTTAACCGCCAGATCGAGGTCGTCAATCATAAGCGCACCGAGCTGGAAAAGCACCAGGAAGAGCATATCCGGCGCCTGGAAAGGATAGCCGCCATGACCGCAGAGGAAGCGCGCACACAACTCATAGAAAGCCTCAAGCACGAAGCCCAGACCCAGGCCCTTGCCCTTCAGCAGGAGATCATCGACGATGCCCGGCAAAAAGCCAATAAAGAAGCCAGAAAAATTATTATCCAGAGCATACAGCGCACGGCCGCAGAACAGGCCATTGAAAATTCCATTACGGTGTTCAACCTGGAAAGCGATGAGATCAAGGGCCAGATCATTGGCCGGGAAGGCCGCAATATCAGGGCCATCGAAGCCGCTACCGGAGTGGATCTCATCGTGGACGACACGCCCGAAGCCATCGTGCTTTCTTCCTTCGACCCCCTGCGCCGTGAAATTGCCCGGCTTTCCCTGCAAAGGCTGGTAACGGACGGCCGCATCCATCCGGCACGCATCGAGGAAGTGGTTGAAAAAACCCGCAAGCAGATCGAAGAGCAGGTAGTGGAGATAGGGGAAAGAACGGTCATTGAGCTGGGCATCCATGGACTGCATAAAGAGCTGGTGCGCATAGTAGGCAAGATGCGATTCCGCTCTTCTTATGGTCAGAACCTTCTCATGCACAGCCGTGAAGTGGCCAACCTCTGCGCCATCATGGCTTCCGAGCTGGGCATGAACCCCAAGCTGGCCAAAAGGGCCGGCCTCCTGCACGATATCGGCAAAGTGCCCGATGAGGAGACCGAGCTGAGCCATGCGCTGCTGGGCATGAAGCTGGCAGAGAAATATGGTGAAAATCCCGCTGTTGTCAATGCCATCGGCGCGCATCACGACGAAATAGAAATGCAATACGTCATCGCTCCCATCATACAGGCCTGCGATGCTATAAGCGGGGCCAGGCCGGGCGCCCGCAGGGAGATCATGCAGCAATACCTGCAGCGCATCAAAGACCTGGAAAACCTGGCCCTCACCTATCCCGGTGTTGAAAAAGCCTATGCCATCCAGGCCGGCCGCGAGCTGAGGGTGATCGTGGAAGCCGATAAGGTTTCGGATGGCGACAGCGATAAGCTCAGCTTCGAGATTGCCCAGAAAATACAGACCGAAATGACCTATCCCGGCCAGATCAAAGTAACCGTGATCAGGGAGAAAAGAGCGGTGAATGTAGCCCGTTAAAAAAAAGGCAATGGGCAACAGGCAATAAGCAAGGGAGAAAAAAAATTGCCATTGCCCATTGCTTATTGCCTATTTCCTGCTACCTTTGCCACCCTAAAATTTACGTTATGAACACGGCAATATCGTATGTACATGAGCAACTGACCGGGAAAAAAGAATTCCCGAAATTCAAAGCCGGCGATAATATTACGGTCAATTACAAGATCCTGGAAGGCAATAAAGAACGTATCCAGAGCTTTAAGGGCGACGTGATTAAACGCCAGGGTGTGGGACATACCGCCACGTTCACGGTGCGTAAAATATCGGATGCAGTTGGCGTGGAAAGGACTTTCCCTCTTTATTCTCCCAAGATAGAATCGGTTGAAGTGAACAAAGTAGGACGCGTTCGCAGGGCCAAGCTCTATTTCCAGCGCAGCAGAAGCGGCAAGAGCGCCCGTATCAAAGAAAAAAGAATCGTTTCGGAATAGATCATTGATGATATTGAACAAAAGCGGAAGTATTCGGGCTTCCGCTTTTTTCTTGGGCTCAAATGATTAAATTGCACTCATCTACCAAATACCTATTTTATTATGTCTACTTATTTTTTGCTGTCGATGCCCGGAGGTTCTGAATGGATACTGATCATACTCGCCGTGCTCATCCTGTTCGGCGGCCGCAAGATACCGGAATTCATGCGTGGTCTCGGCCGCGGTATCCGTGAGTTCAATGATGCCAAAGGCAATATCAAGAAAGAAATAGAAGAAGGGATGAATGAAAAGGGAAAGCAGCCTTCTTCTGCCGGACAATAATCATTCCTGTCCATCACCCGATTTTGGCACCTGCAATCGCCATCGCTTGTTTACGTTTCATTCGATACAAGATTACCACGCTGCGCTGCGAAACGGTTCCACTTCCTGTCTGGAAGCCGTTGAGTATTATTTAAGCAGGATCGAAGCCGGCAGGCACCTGAACGCTTTTGTGAACGTGTATGCCGATGAATCGATTCGCCTGGCTAAAAAGCTGGATGAACAAAGAAAAGCCGGAAAGCCGATGGGCAGGCTTCATGGCGTTGTGGTGGGATTGAAAGACGTGATCTGCTATAAAGATCACCCGGTCTCCGCTGCTTCCAAAAGCCTGGAAGGTTTTGTTTCCGTTTACCATGCAACCGCTGTAGAGCGACTGCTGCAGGAAGAGGCCATCATCATCGGCCATCTCAACTGCGATGAATTTGCCATGGGCTCTACCAATGAGAACTCCGTTTACGGAAAAGTGCTCAATGCCCTTGATACTACCAGGGAGCCTGGAGGATCTTCCGGCGGATCGGCAGTGGCTGTGCAGGCCGGTTTTTGCATGATCAGCCTGGGCAGCGACACCGGCGGGTCTGTAAGGCAGCCTGCTGATTTCTGCGGCATCATCGGGTTGAAGCCTTCTTATGGAAGCATCTCCCGCTACGGCCTCATCGCCTATGCCTCTTCCTTCGACCAGATCGGCATCTTCGGCAATCATATCCCTGATCTTGCCCTGGTGCTCGAAGTGCTTTCCGGCCAGGATGAATATGACAGCACCGCGGCAGCCTTGCCTGTTCCGGAATATGTAAAGCAACTGGAGGACGGAAAAGATCAAACCTACCGGATCGCTGTTTTCAAGGAAGCCCTCGACCACAAAGGCCTTGACCCGGAGATCAGGAGCCGCTTCAAAGAATTTATTGGAAAGCTGAGGTCAGCCGGACATACGGTTGAAGAGATCGATTTTGAATACCTCGATTATGTTGTTCCTGCTTATTATGTGCTGACCACGGCAGAAGCTTCCTCCAACCTCTCCCGCTTTGACGGGGTAAAATACGGCTACCGGGCCGCCCGAACAGAAGAAGGATTGGTTAAATTTTATAAAAAAAACCGTTCGGAAGGTTTCGGAAAAGAGGTAAAACGCCGTATCTTATTGGGAACCTTTGTATTAAGCGCCGGCTACTACGATGCTTACTTTACCAAGGCCCAGCAGGTAAGAAAATTATTGGTAGAAAACAATAAACTGATCTTCAATAAGTTCGATATAATAATCGCCCCCACTTCCCCCACTACGGCCTTTACCATCGGCGAAAAGATGAGTGATCCTATTGCTATGTATCTCGCTGATATATATACAGTTTATGCAAATCTGGCCGGAATTCCCGCTATTTCCCTCCCCCTTTTCAGGCATACAAATGGCATGCCTTTTGGTGCTCAGGTTATGACTTACCGATTTAATGAATTACATTTGTTTCGGTTCTCGCATCAACTGATGCAACAATACAAGTCCTACGTAAATCCTACTTTATGAGAACTCGGAGGCAAGGTTCATTTCCGAGTAGTTTCCGCCAATCCATCCCCTTGAAAAATTTATAGGCCAAATATCTGGCTTATAGATATTTTAAACATTGAACAATGAGTAAAAGACTTTTATTGTTGACCCCACTATGCCTTGGACTGATGTCTGGTACCCATGCCGACAATGGATTAAAAGCGAAGAGAACGACCACCCTAACGAAACAAAACCTGAAGAAAGCCGACACGGCTATTGACAAAAAAATCGGTTCCGACCTGACCTACCGCAGCAATTCCAATCAGGATTTTAAGGAAATTTTCTTAACCAACACCGAAGACAATAATAACGGCTCCAAGCTTAACCCGCGGGCAATCAGCTTTGTACAGGATTTCATTACCAGGAACAGGGAAGACCTGCAGGATATAAAAGCCTGGGGAATGCCTTATTTCACCCTGATCGACGGCATCCTGACCCAGTATGGCCTGCCCAAGGAGCTGAAATACCTTGCCGTTATCGAATCGAACCTGAAACGCACCAGTATTTCCTGGGCCGGCGCAGTAGGCCCCTGGCAGCTTATGCCGACCACCGCCCGCATCCTGGGTTTGAAAGTAACCCGCAAATACGACGAAAGAACCAATTATTATAAGAGCACCCGTGCCGCTGCCAAATACCTGCGCGACCTTTATGCCGAGCTGGGCGACTGGCTGCTGGTGATTGCTGCTTACAATGGTGGAACCGCGCATGTATACAATGCCATTAAGCGCAGCCATAGCCGCAATTTCTGGGATCTGCAGTATTACCTGCCGGCCGAATCGCGGAACCATGTAAAGAAGTTCATTGCCACGCATTATGTGTTTGAAGGCCAGGGCGGCGTAACCACGTTAACCAAGGATGAGGCAGAGGCGCAGCTTACCGGCTCAGCCATCTATGCTTCCAGCCGTAACCTGAGCAAGGAAGAACTTGCTGCATGTAAAACCATTCCTGTTTCCGGCAAATATTATGGCC
>CAYYZJ010000628.1:0-2368 GCA_964475615.1 uncultured Flavitalea sp.
TTATCGCCATCGGCAAACAGCAATATAGCCACCGGCACATAGGCCAGCGATGCTCCCACCACAGGCATCATCGATGCAATGCAGGTGACTACGAACCAGAACCAGGGCTCGCTGACGCCCAGGGCAAGATAGCTGCCCAAACCCAGCACGCCCTGAAATACCGCGATCAGCGGAATGCCTATGGCATTGGAATAAACCAGTGAATTGGTTTCCTGCCGCAGGAGCAACACATTTTCATTTTTCAAAGGCATCCATTCAATAAGCCCCACATCGATCTTACGGGCATTGATCAGCATGAAGTAAAGAATGAAATACATGAAGACGATCGTAACCAGACTATTGAATGTTGCCCCCAATATCTGCGGCAGGGTCTGCGCTCCCCAGTTGCTCAACTGCTGGATATTTTTATCGGAGATGATCTCAATATGGTATCGCTTTTCGTATTTATGCACGAACTGCTCAACGGCAGCAAATACCTGCGAGGAATGCTCGATCGCAAAATTGATCTTGGAAGTCATCATATTTACCAGCAGGGCAATGGGCACCAGTATCAGCAAAAATGAGATAAACATCAGCAGGCTTGCGGCCAGGGTTTTTTTCCATTTATACCTGCCGGTAAGAATATACATCCATTTTTTAAGCAGCACATATAACGTGTAAGCCCCGAGGGAAGCCGGAATGAACGATTGCAGTTGAATGAACAATACAATGCCCATCAGAATGATAAGCAGCAGCAGCAATACCTGGCGAATGATATTGTTGGGTATGTGGTTCATGTCTTGAAAATAAGTAAAATCACCAATAAACCTTAAAACTCTTTTTACCTTTAATAGATGAAAACGCTGTTACTGATACGCCATGCAAAGAGCAGTTGGGACGAAGAAGGCGTCGATGATTTCGACAGGCCGCTGAACGACCGGGGTAAAAAGAATGCGCCGGAAATGGCCAGGCGCCTGATAAAAAATAAAACGGAGATCGATCTTTTTGTATCGAGCCCGGCAACAAGAGCAAAGGCAACAGCCCGGCTCTTTGCGAAGGAATTCAAAAAAAGTGAAAAGGATATCCTGCTCGTTCCCGAGCTCTATCTTGCGGGAGAACATGTTTTTACATCAGTCATCTCCCGGTTCAACGATGCCTGCCGGCATGCAGCCGTCTTTGCGCACAATCCCGGAATTACCGATTTCGCCAATTCCCTGACTGAAGTGCGGCTGGATAATATGCCTACCTGCAGCGTTTTCGGAATACGTATTCCCATTGAAAGCTGGAGCGGATTTGCAGAAGCCAAAAAGGAATTTATCTTTTTCGATTATCCCAAATCAGGGCGCTGAATGGTGCGCAACAGATCCTGAACCGCATCGCGCAGCAGCCTGGCATCATCTTGCTCATATCTGCGAAAAGGAAATCGCCTGGCTTCCTCCAGCGCCGCCGGCAAAGCAAAATCCCTCTGCTTAACACTCATCGCGATCTTTTTATTGAAAAGATATCCGGCCAGATATTCCTGCTCAGGCTGGCCGGGAGTGGGAATGAGGATGCTTTTCTTTCCCAGCCGGGTCAGATCCATAATAGTGCTGTATCCCGACCTGCCGATCACCAATGCCGACCGGCCAATCAATGCATTCATTTCATCGGCCGGAAGATGATTGTAGATCCGTAGCCGCGGAGATCCTGAAGGCGCAGTTGCTTCTCCGGGCAATCCTCTCAGCAGTACGGCAGTGCCATTGTAGCCTTCCAGTTCCTTCAGGATTTTTTTTTCAAGTATGCTCCGCTGCGGCTCCGGCCCCGAAAGCAATATCAATATATCGATATTTTCTTCTTCTTCCTTTTTGCTGAACCTTGTCAATGCTCCGATATAGCGTATAGGCGTGGCCGGTAGTTTATCGGGATGGGAGAGTTCTCCTGCCAATGAATCCTCTTCTTTTGAATCAGGGATCCAGCAAACGGAAAACCGGTTGATATAACGGTAATTAATTCGCGATAATATTTTCTCGATCCGCTTTCCCAAACCGGTTTTAATACTGAGCTGATGCGTGATAAAAACAGAAAAAACACCTGGAGCATGCAGTCCATAGCGATTGTCCGAGATCACGGCATCCGGTTTTTCCTGCTTCAAAAAACGGCTCAGCCAGCGGTTTTCCCGGTTGATCTGAATCAATATTTTCGGTATTTGAAAAATTATTTTCAGCAGGGTGGTTCTTCTTCCCAAGCCATATTTCAGGTCATACCCGGGCAGATCAATGATGCGAAGCCCCGGAAATTCCTGACCAAGCAAGGCTTTCTGGGAACCACAGGCGGCCAGGATAACTTCACATTTTATCCTCAGCAATTCATTTATAATTGGTATGCAGCGGGTTGCATGGCCCAGGCCCCA
>CAYYZJ010000629.1:0-2017 GCA_964475615.1 uncultured Flavitalea sp.
CGCTTTGGGTCGATGGCGGCATAATCCGCTTTTTTATGCTGCAGGAAAGCCAGCCAGCAGCTTGCTTCTGCCGAAGCGGGCGAAAGTGAAAATACGTTAATGGCGTCTTCATGGCATCCGGCAGAATAATAAAAAATACCCAGCTCGGCAAAGGTCTCTGCAGGCAGCTCGTTCCGGATGAGGGAAGTGAATGCATGCTTATTGTCTTCATCCGGGTTCCAGCAGTATTGTTCAAAGCGGGCGAGATGATTGAGCGGGTCATACAACAGGATGCGTTTCAATACTTCTTCTGCAGCCGCACGGTTCTGCCCGTGGCGGTAAGCCATGGCCTCAAGGCTGAGTGCCTGGATATTATAACGGTTATAGTCAACCGCTTTTTCCGCATAAGCTACTGCCCTGCCATAGTTCTTTTCTTTCAAATATAACCTCGACAGTTCGGTATATGCAGCGCTCCGGTATTCCGGCGAAAGCGTAGCTATTTCAAATCCGTCCTTGGCATCGATGGTATTGCCAAGCGCGGCATTGATGAGGCCGTAAAAATAATTGGCATCGCCGGCATGGGTATCGATGCCCAGGGCCTGTTTGATCAGCGTAAGCGCTTCGGCGTAGCGCATGTTGCGGTAAAGCAGCTCTGCCATCTTTACCAGGGCGGGCAGGTAATTATGATCTTGCTGCAGCGCTTCCTGCAATTTGGCTTCGGCCCTGGCATACATTTTCTGATCCATCCATTCCTTGCCCTGCAGGTATAATCCGTAAATGCTGTTCCAGTCGAAATCGGGGGGCGATTGAACCGGTCGGCTCAGGATAGTTGACTGCTCATCGGACGAGTATTGCAGCTTGTTGCCGCCGAGGGTCACTGTTATTTGGCTGCTGTCATCGAGCCTGAGCGAATCGCTGAACACCTGCAGGGGAGCGCGGTTGATGCGTTTGCTGTAAATGGTTTTTCCCGATGCTATGACCGCAAGCTCATCATCGACCGGCTGCACGGGAGAAAAATATATTTTCAGCCATCCTCCATTCCGTTTTACATTCAATGCGCCGTATTCATTGGCTTCAACCATTCCTCCGGTCTTCAGCACGGGATACCAGTATTCCGTCCAGGTATCGGTTTGATAAGGCGCCAGGCTCCTGTGCTTGAACGGAGTGAAGCTGCTTTGTTCCGCGCTCTGGTTAAAGAGCCGGCCCGATTGTATTTCCACATATTGTCCGCCGGTATCGGTGAGCAGTTTTTCCCAGATCATTCCCTGCTGCGAAAGCCCCCAGATCCAGATCTTTTTTCCTGCCTTCTCATCGCGCGGCGAATATCTCACTGTTCCGAAACCGTCGTCATGCCAATAAGCTCCATAGAAATCATTGTACCTGCCGAAAACATGATAGGATTTATAGCCGCCGAAATTGTTCTGCTCATAAAAGGAAATATTTTTTCCATTGCTTTTATTGACCGGCCAGTCTGCATATTCGCCTTCGTGCCCGATATAGCGGTTGCCCGGAAAGATCAGCTCCAGGTTGCCTTTTGCCCTGATGCCTTCATTCATCCAGTGATAATACGGCGCTTCCGTGCCGGTTGCATTGTACCAGAGGGAATGCGTGCTGAAAAAGGCTTTGTCTTTGGGGAGATTGATCTCCAGCCGCCAGTAGCTTCTCGTAATCAGGTCGAGCGTGCCGATGATGCAGCTCACGCTTCCGTCGGGATTGGTTTTCGTGATATAATCCACCGGTGTTGCGCAATTGGGCGTATGGCCGAAGATGCCGTAGTTCGATTCAAGTCCGCCGCTCGTCCAGGGGCCGCGCATGGCAACGTCCCTGAACTTCACGGTATGATTGTAGTAGATGAAATCCCGGTTCGTGGATTTTTCGGTAGCAGCCCATATCTTTCCGCCGATCTCCGGCAGGATGATCAGCCTGATATAATCGTTCTCCAGCTCCACCACTTTCCAGGAATGCGGAACCGGAGCATCGGTGAATCCATCGTACCGGAAATACGGATAAACATGGTTCAGCAATGGAACCGGGCTGG
>CAYYZJ010000630.1:0-4357 GCA_964475615.1 uncultured Flavitalea sp.
CTCACATTCCCGGATGGAGCATTGATGGAAAAAGTTCCGTCGGAACCGGTGGTAACCGCTCTTCTCGATCCCTTGATCAAAACAGTAGCTCCTGCCACAGGCTCTTTCCTGGCTTCATCAATAACTTTTCCGGTAATGGTGCGTTGCTGGGAGAATGCCATACTGCTGCACAATAGCAATAAGGCAATCAGCGTGAATTGAAATTTGGTCATAAGCAGTAGTTTTTAATGAACCGAAATGAATAAAAAATTATTCTATATAGGAATGCGAAATCTTTTTTATATAAAGATGCCCTTCCTTGAAAACAAGTCCTAATTAAAAATAACCTTTAGTTTAATTGAAAAATCATGCAACCGATTGCGCCTTTTGCAGTACTTCTTCAAAGAATATCAACACCTGCAAAATTTTTCTATATGAGCATTTTCTTGCCAAGTGCTTAGTCCGCGCAAAATGTAATCATGAATTGAAATATAAATTTTTGGAGATTTATTTTTTGGATCAAGCCCAGGCCTTCCGCAGAAACCGCAGCCAGTTTTCATGGAAGATATTGCGAATGTCCTGCCCGCTATAGCCGCGCTTGCGGAGTAATCCATCCAGCCGTTGCAGATCGGCTATTGTTTCGATATCGTGGGGAGATTGTTCAAGACCGAACATGCCGTCGAGGTCGCTGCCGATGGCAATATGCAGACTGTTGCCTGCAAGCTGGCAGATATGATCATAATGATTAATAAGTGTTTCCAGGCTCACCTGCATGGTTCGCGGGTCGGATATGCCTCTTTGCCAGTCCCTGACCAGCATCCAGGCGTCGAGCACGCCGCCGATCACCGCCCCTCTTTCAATGAGCGCCCTGATCTGGTCGTCGCTGAGCTGGCGTTGGTGCGGCACCAGGCTGCGGCAATTGTGATGGCTGGCCCAAACGGGGCCTTTATATATATCCAGGGCCTGCCTGAAACCTTCATCGGTGAGATGGGTAACGTCGAGGATCATACGCAGATTATCCATTTCCTTCAGCAGCTCAAGCCCCCTGGAAGTGAACGGCCCTTCCATTCCGGTTCCCGGCGCATAACGGCCCGGGCCATAATGGGCAGGGCCGATTGCGCATAACCCATACCGGTAGGCTTTTTCCAGATAGGAGAGATCGACCAGCGAATCGGCGCCTTCCAGGCTGAGTATGAAACCTACCGGCTTTTGTTCGTCCGGAATGGAATCATCGCTCCATAGCGCGATCTGTTTTTCCAGCGCCGGCCTGTCTTTGATCTGGATCATCTCCCCTGCTTCTTCCATGGCTTTATACCAGGCCAACTGGGCCTGTGTTTGCGCCCAGGCCTGGTGCGGCGAATGCCAGCCCGGCAACGCGCTTCCCTCTTCAACATAACGCGCGATCTGCGTGGCCACCACCAGCCCTATCCTGCCTTTGCGCAGTTCGGGCAGGGACACCGTTCCCTTTCCGCGGTCGGGTTTGTCGGTCATGCCTTTTTCACGGTCACGGATATGCGCTATGGGCTGCCGCAGGTCGCGGTTCCATTCCATGGCGTTCATGGCCAGGTCGAGATGAGCGTCGATGATAAAATTGTTCATGGCAATCATTACTTGAACATTGAGTGTTGAGTGTTGAATATTGAGTGTTCCTGCCCAAAAACATTCAACACTCAATGTTCAACGGTTAGGTTATCTCCTTCGCCATTTTCTTTTTCACCACATCCACCGGATATTTCAGCGCCAGCTTCCTGATCTCATAGCTGAACTCGGTAAAGGTTTCTTCCCAAAGCTTTGCTTCTTCCGGAGTATAATCATAAAATCCTTTTGCATTGGCTGTGCCTTTTCCGCCTTCCCGCACAATTTTATCGATGAGCTCGGGAACAGTGGTCTGGTTGGAAAGCGTGGGGAACAGATCCTTCATCACCGTATGATAGGCGGGCACGCCGGTAAGATCCATCCAGCGGAATACGCCAACCAGCGTCATCCAGTATCCGGCATTATTGCGGCAGGCGCGATCCACATCTTCCACCGTGGCATATCCGTTCTCCACCAGGTAAAACGCTTCGCGGTACATCGCATACATGAGCCTGTTGGTAATGAACCCGCGAATGTCTTTTCTTACCAGCGTAGGCTCCTTGCCCCAGCAATGCGATAAGGCATAGAGATACTCGCCCTTGCCGATATCGCTCGTTGCTCCGCATATCACTTCCAGAAAGCGGGTAGTGTGCGAAGGCTCGGCCCAGTGCAGTCCGAAAAAACGTTCGGGATGCCGGGTTTCTTTTTGCAGGATGCTGATGGGAATGGCGGAAGTATTGCTCACCAGCAAAGCATCGGAACCGATCACATTCTCTATTTTTTCATAAACCGACTTCTTGATGGGCAGGTTTTCGATGGTGCATTCAATGACGAGCACACAATCTTTCAACAGACCATAATCTTCTGTAATGGAAAGCTGGCGGAGGTATTGCTCCGGGTTGCGGGATATCAGTCCTTCTTCCCCAGATCGCTCCAGATGTTCGCGGATGCGGTGTTCGGCATGCTGCAGGTCGCTGCTGAGCGGGGCAACGGCAACTACCGGATGGCCGGCCATCAGCAGGCAGGTGCTGATGCTGCAACCCATCAACCCCAGTCCCACAACGCCTACCGGCATGGCGGCAGTGTCAAAATGATTTTGCATGAACCCTGTTTAAAAGCAAAATACGAAATAGCGAAAAGCATTGCGTGTTCAATCGGTTGCGTGAAGTGGCGGGCGCCTAACTCTCATGAACCACCATCCTCGACTGCAAAAGCACTTTGTGAAAAACGGCGTCCGGATTGCCTTCATTATTTTTTTCCAGCAGGGCCAGCAGGATCTCCGTTGCTTTTACGCCCTGCTCATAAGGGAACTGCTCCACCGATGCCAGCGGAGGATCGTCGAGATAATTGCAGATCGGCTGGTTGGAAAAACTGACAAAGCAGATATCCTTATTGATCTTGATCTTTTGCTTTTTGGCATACCGGATGGCATCCATCGCCACATAATCATTAAATGCAATGACGGCTGTCGGCCTCCGCTTCAGCGAAAGCAGCTCCTGCATGGCATGGCAGGTGCTCTCCGGCGAAAGATTGGAGGCAACCACATTGGAAAGATCGATCTTGATGCGATGCTTCTGCAGCGACTGCATATAGGCTTCCAGCCTTTCGCGGCTTGCCAGCAGGCTCTCGGGCCCGTTGATCATGGCAATATTGCGATGCTTTTTCTTGACGAGAAAGGCAATGATCTCGTTCATGCCAACGGCCAGCTCGCTTGCCGTGTAATGAATGTCCTTCATCTTGGGAATGCGGTCGAAGAACACGACCGGGATATTGAATTTCTTCAGCAGCTCGAAATGCTCGTAATGGGTAGTGTTCTTGGCAAGGGAGATGAGCATGCCGTCAACACGATGGTTCTTCATGGTTTCAACGATCCGCTTTTCCCTTTCTTCTTCATCGCGCGACTGCGCCAGCAATACCGTAAAATTATTCCGGAAAGCCACGTCTTCTATCCCGGTTACCAGGGTTGCAAAAAAATCCTGTGAAAGCTGGGGAAGGATGACGCCGATGGTATACGTTTTCCGCTTTTTAAAAAATATGGCTGTCTGGTTCGGTTCGTAATTCAGTTCGGCAGCCAGTTGGTTAACGCGCATCTTGGTCCTCAGCCCGATGCTGTGATGATCATGCAGTGCACGCGATACAGTGGATACGGAGATATTCAGCCGCTTGGCAATTTCCTTCAGCGTAGGCAGTTTAGCGCTCATAGCAGTATAATTCTGTATAAATATCGCATTTTTAAAAGAGATTTTAATGCCTGGCCCGGGAATTGCAAAAAGTGTTATATTTGTTTATCCTCCCTTGAAATACAAAAATCCGGTATCCTGCCCCCTGCACCCGGCTTTTCGGTTTTCAAAAAGAATCATCGGCATGATCAAGCGAATCTTCGGCAACCTGTATTTTCTGACCTTTCTCAATGGATTCCTGCTGGCCACCCTTTTTTATTTCAGGATGGAAGCCACTTATGAGCAGGAACTGTTCAACGCCATTCATACCAATATCGACAGCAAGATCAACCGCAACGACAACCACGATTCGGTGATCGTGAAAGTGATGAACGAATGCCATTCCCTGCTGGTGAACCGCCAAGCCGTTTTTTCCAATAAAAACATCAGCGGGTTCAAGGCCGGCATCCTTCATCCCACTTCCATAGACCTCATGACGGCAGAAGGCGCCTGCGGAAGCTATGCCGTAGTGCTGGCGCGGATTTTCAGGAATTATGATTACCCGGTGCGGATCGCGCAGATGAAGGCCAATGGCATTTATGCCGCACACAATATCGTTGAAGTACAAACGAACAAGGGATGGG
>CAYYZJ010000631.1:0-3041 GCA_964475615.1 uncultured Flavitalea sp.
GCTGTGTTTTCAATCAGCGTTGTATTGTCGGAAGCATGCGCCTGCGGATGGATGGAATAACTTACAAAATCAGTCCGGCTCAATATCCTGCGGTTGCGGTTGAACTCTGCGAAATTGCTGGCAGCGCCCATGCCCAGCCTGGCTTCAGGCAAAGTTGTTTTAATGCTTTCTTCAGCCCATTGCACGAGTTCCTGTGAAGTGGCAGGCTGGTCTGCGCTGGTGATGAGAATATAGCGGATGATCTGCCGGTGACCGGCGACCAGGTTGAGGAATGAAGAAAAATCTTTTTGCGGATCGCTGCCCAGTTCCATGCCGATGAATAGCGGAACCTGCAACTGCCTGCCTGTGTTCAGCTCCCGTTGAAGCTGTTGCTCCCAGCCTTCGCCAGCCGGATTGATCTCGATGAAGTAATAATCGGGATTTATTCTCCGGATGGCTTCAGCCGCTGCTTCGGAAAGCCGGCTGATCTCCGTTGATGCGCCTATACCGGTAAGGGGTAAACGAAGCCGGCTGCTTTCATCCATACCGATCAGCAGCGTTTCAGTCCCGGCGCGTAATCCGGGATCAGGCAATGCCAGGCGCGGATAAAAACAAACCCGCTGATGCACTTCATCACCTTCCTTTATGAGCACGGGAAAAGGCTTATCCAGCGGCGTGCAGAAGGTTTTGAAAGAGGCGTCCGTCCAGTTGCGCTGGTCTTCCATTTCAAAATCTTCTCCTTCCATTTCCAGCACATATTCATTACCGTTATTCATCCAGGAAAGCGAACGGATATATTTGAAAGGATTGATTGGGGCGATGGCTTCAGGAAAAACACCTTTTTCCACCGAACCATCGCTATGGATCACGGTCAGCGGCCTGCCCGAAGTATTTTCGATAGGATGAAGTATGCAGAAGCCGGCCCTGTTCTTCCAGATATCGCTTACGGCTTTTCCCCGGATGCTGAAATCGATCCTTCCGGTTTCATCGCCGGTTATGTCTGCTTCCCAGCGGAAGATGGTTCTGCCCTGCTCTTCATTGCGGCAGGTATAATGAATAGAAAAAGAATTAGGCGATGCGGTCAGCGTTTCATTTTCCATGATGGAAGGACAGGTTCCCCAGTTCTTGTTGCGCAGCGCCAGGTAGATCATCCTCAGTATCTCCTGCCGGCCATAACGGATATAGCGTATCGCGCCGTTTTCATAGATCATGGAAAAAGGGCCGGCTTTCAGCTTCGTTTGTTTTGCCATAAAACAGGTAAGATGTAATATTTAATATTGAATGAGCTTGGTTCCCCAATATTAAATCTTAAATATTACATCTTAAATACTTCCGGATTAAGACAAAAAAATACCAGTTTTTGCTAATCTTCTTCTTAGATTTCTTCGGGCAATGCCGTAACTTAGTAACCATTTCCGTTAACCCGGTCTACGCTGATGCCGTTAAGGAACTTTATTATAGTAGTAACTATTGCTGCCGCCATATCGGGCATTGCTTCCTGCCTGGGGCATAAGGGCGATGAACACGCCCAGGCCCTGCCCGGCAAGGTGAGCTATAATTTCGATATCCGCCCCATCCTCTCCGATAAATGCTTCAAATGCCATGGCCCCGACGCCAACCACCGCCAGGCCCATCTTCGGTTAGACATTGCCGATAGCGCCTATGCCCCGCTCACGGAAACCAAAGGCGCATTTGCCATCGTGCCCGGCAAGCCGGAATTGTCGGAACTGCTGAAAAGGGTCACTTCTTCCGACCAGCGTTTCATGATGCCTCCTCCCGATGCCCATCTCGGCATGCTGACCCCTTATGAGCAGAAATTATTTGAGAAATGGATCGGGCAGGGAGCGAAATACGAAAGGCATTGGGCATTTACCGTTCCTAAAAAACCGAAGCTTCCGGATGTTGGCAATACCTCATGGGTAAAGAATGAAATAGACCGGTTCGTTTTACAGCAACTGGATAAAAAAGGATTGACGCCGAATGAGGAAGCCGATAAAGAGCGCTTACTCAAGCGCGTTAGTTTCGATCTTACCGGCCTGCCTCCAACCATCGAACAAATGGACGCTTTCCTTGCCGATCAATCTGATCAGGCTTACGAAAAAATGGTAGATCAATTATTGCAGACGAAACAGTACGGCGAAAAGATGGCGGTGCACTGGCTGGATGTGGCGCGCTATGCCGACAGCTATGGCTATCAGGACGACAATATCCGCACACAATGGCCCTGGCGCGACTGGCTGATCCACGCCTTCAACGAAAACATGCCTTACGATACCTTCCTGATCTGGCAGATCGCCGGCGATATGCTTCCGCATGCCAATAAAGAGCAGATACTGGCCACCGGATTTTTCCGCAATCACAAATACACCGAAGAAGGCGGCGTGGTGCCTGAAGAATACCGCATCGAATACCTGGTGGACAAGACCAAGACCTATGGCAAAGGCATACTGGGCCTCACTATCGAGTGCGCCCAATGCCACGATCATAAATACGACCCTTTTTCGCAAAAAGATTATTACAGCCTGCTGGCTTTTTTCAATAACACCAAAGAAATAGGATATGAAGGCGATGTGTCCATATCCAAGCCCGCCAAGATGCCGGTGCTCGATATCGACAGCAATGATATCAGGGGCCTCTTGTCGTTCATCGATCATCATGATACCACTGCCATTCATGTATCGGTGATGGGCGAGCGCGATACGCTTCGGAAAACGTATATGCTTAACCGTGGGCGATACGATGCGCCCGGCGCCGAAGTGCAGCCGAATGCATTGCCTGCCGTAATGAAATTCGATACTGCACAGTATCCGCGCAACCGCCTGGGTTTGGCCGAATGGACGGCCAGCAGGGAAAATCCGCTTACCGCGCGGGTCTTTGTGAATCAGATATGGCAGGAGTTTTTCGGCAGAGGCATTGTCAAGACCTCCGGCGATTTCGGCATGCAGGGAGAGCTGCCCACGAATCCCGCGCTGCTCGACTGGCTGGCCGCCGATTTCATGGAGCATGGATGGAATATCAAGCGGCTGGTGAAACAGATCGTGATGTCGGCCGCTTACCGGCAA
>CAYYZJ010000632.1:0-5212 GCA_964475615.1 uncultured Flavitalea sp.
CTATATCGTGCAGGGAAATCCGGTTCTTATTTTTATAAGGCAGGTATCCGAGCTCGTTCAGGTTGCGCTGGTCGAAGGTGGGAGCCGCTGCATAGTCGGTTTGGGATTTTGACGTGATGAACAAAGATGGCTTTGTGATGGCCGGGGTTTGATCGATAACGGTTATGAGATAAAAATTTTTATCTGCAACAAGATTGCCGGAATGAAGGAAGCGGTAGTCTTTCCGGTAGCCTGCGCCCGGTTGGGCAATACCGGTTCTGGTAAAGGAGAAAATGATCAGCATTAAAACAAAACGGATGGATGGCATGGTTCAATTTAAAAATGGAGCATAAAAAATAAAGCAAACTCAAATGGCTCAGTGCAGCCTCACAAGGAAATAATGATAATTTAATTATTCCATAATCTAATAATAATTGCCAAAAAAAGCAGGAGAGCATGCAACATGCTAATGTTGTGATCGATTATGAAATCATTCCTGCTGCTTATATTGATCGGACTGCTTACAGGCTTAACTTCTTTTGATCCGGGCGGGCCCGTCATGCAATTATCTCATTCCTTTACTATCGATTCATTGGGCGCCTGCCAGGGAATATCGTGGCTGCATGGCAGGGCTTACCTGTATGGCGACAGGGAAGTAGGAATGATCCGGGAGTTCCTGCTGGAAGGAGACAGCCTCTTGTATACCGGTCATGAATGCAGGCTGACGCTGAATGATACCGATGTCATCAACCATCCCACCGGCATAGCTTACCGCGACGGCCTTCCTGTTTTTATGGGAAACAGCATCCGGCTCAACCCCCAGGGCACGTTGTGGCGTGCGGTGATCTATTGTATCAACTGGCAAGGGTTGATGCGGACAGGCACGCTCGACGGTAATCTGCTCAATGTTATTGAAGACGATGCCTGCATACAGGGCACCCGGCCGGAATATGTGGAATACGATGGCAAATGGTATGTGGCCACTGCCGATTATGGCAATAAGGGCAATGAAGTGCGCTTGTACGACCCTGCTGCGCTGCAGCATGCTGCAAAGACCAGTGAAAAGGGAGTGCTCTATAAAAAATTCAACTGCGGGCCCTGGGTGCAGAACATGCAGTGGCTTCCCGATAAAAAAATACTCGTCCTTATCCAGAATCAAATAGAAGGAAGAAGATGGCGGTTTACCTATCTCGATCTCGACAAGTCCATCGCTTCCGGAGAAGCATCTGTCATAAAAGTGATTGATATTAACGATAGGGGAGATGAGCTGGAAGGATTTTCCTTTCTCAATTCCCTCTCTACGGGAGTGGCGGTGACCTCATCCCGTAAAAACAATGTCAATTTCATGACCATAAGCTGGTAAACCTGCGATCGCCGTTTGCATGCCATAGCTTGAATAAAAAAGCCAATCAATCAATTTTAATAGCATGAAGAAAAAATTACACCGCCTCATTACGGTATTCGCTGCTTTGCTTTTGCTGGTTACCACAGAGCAGGCTTCAGCCCAGACTGCTAAAATAGAAGGAAAGGTTACGGACGAAAAAGGTCAGCCCCTTACCGGGGTAACGGTGCAGGTAAAAGGCAGCAGGAAAGGAGTAACTACCAATTCGGCCGGACAGTTCAGCATCGAGGCTGAAGAAGGAGCAACGCTTGTATTTTCCAGCGCAGGGTATATATCGCAGGAAGCGGCCGCATCCAAAACAGATTTCAGTATCCGGCTGGCGCCGGATCCCAAACTGCTGGAAGAAGTGTATGTAGGGTATACCAGGCAGCGAAAAAGCGATATAACCGGGGCTATTGCCAGCGTAAAAGCAAGTGAACTCAACCTGAGCACGCCAACGATCAGCCAGGCGCTGGTAGGCAAGGTAGCAGGCGTGCAGGTTTCGCAGGTCAGCGGCGCGCCTTATTCCGGAACAAAAATACGGGTGCGCGGGGTTGGTTCCATCAACGCCAGCTCCGAGCCCTTATATGTAATAGATGGTTATCCGGTAGGAGGTAATGTAACGCAGGGGCAGGGAAATAATGGCAATGCAACCAATGGCTATAATCCGGCAACTGCCGGGAACGATGTTTTTATCAATCCCGATGATATCGAATCCATAGAGATCCTTAAAGATGCTGCTTCTGCCGCTATTTATGGTTCAAGGGCATCGGGCGGCGTGGTGCTCATTACCACCAAAAGGGGCAGGCAGGGAAAAGGAAAGCTGAGCTATGATTTCCAGCTAAGCAGCCAGCAGCTCGCCAAAAAAGTGCATCTGCTCAATGCCAGCCAGTTTACCGATCTTTTCGTGAACGGCAGAAATTCCAATTACAGAGATATCCTCATTTCAAAAGGGATAACCTGGGATGATGCTTTTTATTCGGACGATAACGCCACCCGCGTTGTAAAGGCCGGTCAGCAAAAAACAAACTGTTCGGTTTGTATCATCAAGGATCTGTATGATTTCCAGAACCAGCAGATCATAGAGCCCAAATACAATACCGACTGGCAGGATGTTTTGTATCGCAATGCCACGGTGCAAAGGCATAATCTTTCCTTTACCGGCGGAACCTCGAATGTTCGTTACCTGATCAGCGGAGGCTATCTCGATCAGCCGGGCATTTTAAACAGCACCTATCAGAAGCGGATCAATTTCAGGACCAATATCGATGCGGATATTTCTCCTAAGCTAAAGGTTTCATCGAGCGTGTTCGTAACCAATACCGATAGCCGCGAAGTTGAGGAAGGGCGTTTTAATCAGGGCCCCATTTTAGGCGCATTGGTATATATGCCCATCTTTCCTGCATTCGATTCCATCGGCAGACCCATAACGGCCGATAAGGGCGCCGGCGCCCAGTTCGACGGGTACTCTTACGCTTTTCAGTCGATTGAAAATCCATTGGTGCTGGCTCAGCGGGTAAAGATCACCAGGAAGGGAACAAGGGCTACCTATAATGCGAATGCCACGTATGAGGTGATCAGGGATCTTTTTATCAAAGCCAATCTGGGCGGGGAAACCTATCATGAAAAGTACGAGTATTTTTACCCAACCAGCTTGAGCAATGGCATCAATCCCCCCGGATCATCGCAATCCATACTGGCAGCCAATTCATCCGCCCAAACCATGGATATACAGGACAGGCTGGCGGAGTTCACCGTAAACTATAAGAAGCGGTTCGGCAAGCACAGTCTCGACGTGCTCGGTGGTTATACTGCCCAGAAAACCACCAGCGATATTGTTGCTGTAGGCGCGAAAGATTATATTAACGATAACGTGCCGGAGATTACGGCAGGCGGCTCTGTTCCGGGGGATTTTTACATGCTTTCGGGCACCGGGAAATCGGTTACCACGCTGATATCTTATCTCGCAAGAGTGATATACAACTATGAAAGACGTTATTTTTTAATGGGCTCATTCAGGTCCGACGCTTCTTCACGCTTCGGCCCGCTGAATCGTTGGGGGCAGTTTGGCTCGGTATCTCTGGGATGGACCGTTTCCAACGAGCCTTTCTATACCAACTGGCTTGGCGGGCATTCCATTTTAAAACTGCGCGCCAGTTGGGGATTAACCGGCAATAACAATATCGGGAATTACAATTATGAACAGGGAGTAACCGGTTCGGGCGGAGCCGTTATAGGCAATACCGTGTATAACGCCACATGGGCCGGCGCCATTAAAGACGCCAAGCTTGGCTGGGAATCGACATCGCAATTTAATTTCGGGATAGACGCTACTACATTGAATAACCGCCTGTCGGTCTTTATTAACTATTATCTCAGCAAATCCTACAATCTGCTCTATTATAAAAATATTTCTGCCTTATCGGGCACGAACAGCATTCTTACCAACCTCCGCAATTCAAATATCCGGAATAGCGGATTTGATTTGCAGGTCGATTTTAAAGTGCTTCAGACAAAAGACCTCAGCCTCAGCTTCAGCGGCAATATAACCGCCAATAAGAATAAGGTGATAAGTCTCGGAGGCGCCAGTGAAATACAGATCAACGGTGCGGAAAGAAGCTATATAACGCATGTTACCCGCGAAGGAGCTCCTGTGGGCTCTTTTTACGGGGTAAAGGTTGCCGGGATGGTAAGGGAAAAGGATATGGCTAATGTGGCCGCCGATCTTGCCGTATACAAGGCCAATGGGAACAAATTTCCGGCAGGATATAAATTGCTTGCCTTTCCTATTTCCACCTTTTCAACAACGCCTTTGAATCCGGGCGATCTGTATTTTGTTGATAAGAACGGCGACGGGCTGATAACCGATGCCGACAAGGATATTATCGGCAGCCCGTATCCCGATTTCACTTATGGTTTCGGAATCAATTTGAATTATACGATTTTCGATTTTTCCGCTTCATTCAACGGCTCCCAGGGTAATAAGATCATTGACGGGCAGGATTATTATATCCGCAACATGGAAGGCTCAGGCAACCAGTATGCGGTTATAGATAAACGTTACCGCAGTGAAGCAAGTCCCGGCAACGGGCACGAATACCGGGCTTCGCGCGGAGGCTCTCAAAGCAACAGCACCCGCTTATCCGATTATTATCTGCAGAACGGTTCTTTTTTCAGATGTACCAACATAACGGCCGGCGTTAACCTCGGTTCCCTGACTTTTAGCCGAAAGGCAGGCATCAGCGGACTGAGATGGTATATTTCTGTTGATAATGCATTTACCATTACAAAATACCTGGGCTATAATCCCGAGGTTGATTTCAATAATGGTTCAAATCTTACGCCCGGCGTCGATTACGGCAAGTACCCGCTGGTGCGTTCTTTCAATACAGGTATACAAATCCAGTTTTAAAACCGATTAAATATAGAAATAGCTATGCGCAATATTATTTCGATAACCACAATCCTGTTTCTGCTGCTGGCTGTTGGCGGTTGCAGCAAATCGTTCGTAGAGCAAACAAATCCCAATGCAGTATCGGTCGACAACGGCTACAAAACCGAGGCCGATATTGCGAGCGGCGTATATGGCGTATACCAGGCATTGAGAAGCTCCAATTGCGTTGGCGAAGGCGCGCAGTTGTGGACGGATGACCGTGCAGACGATGTGAATACGACCGACAATCAGTCCAATAACGGAGAACCCTTTCAGTTCACTGCTTTTTCGCTCGTGCCCAGTAACAGCTACCTGTACAGCCACTGGTCGGCCCTGTACACGCCCATTACAAGGGCCAATCTTATTCTGTCTCTTATCGATAATGTATCGTTCGCCAGCAATGACACGAAAACACAATA
>CAYYZJ010000633.1:0-2659 GCA_964475615.1 uncultured Flavitalea sp.
CCCGTGAGCCTGGTAGGATACCTCAGCCGCGACCAGTATGGCGACTGGCCCATCCTGTACGGCCCCGATTTCACCGACCGCCCTCCGCGTGTTGATAACGGTGACCTGTATGTGAAAGGAAAAACAAAATACGAGGTGGCCGGAAAAGTATATGCGCAGGACTGGAGCAACACCCCCTCCTCACATTTCTTCCCCCGCATGTGGGACAACAGCAACGACCGCGGCCAGGTCGATGCCTATAAATCTTTTTCAGGCCTGGGCGATGGCGATCAGCCCACCATGGCCGACAATATCAAATATTTCATCCGCTACCAGATGGCCTGGATGTACGGACGCTATTTCCTCTGGAATTTTTCCGGAAAGCAGAACGACCTGCAGGGATTCGGCAATATCCGCGATGGCAACTGGGTCAGCGGCATCCCCTTTATCGATAATCTGCTTTATGGCGATCAGAGCAAACTGCCCGACAGCATCCATACCAATAATAAATCTTACAACAGGATGTATATGCTTCCCTTCATCCTGGGATTGCTTGGATTGGTATTCCAGTACCTGCGCAACAGAAAGGATTCCGCAGTTACCCTGGTATTGTTCTTCTTCACCGGCCCGGCCATCGTTATCTATCTCAACCAGGCCGGCTATCAGCCCCGCGAACGCGACTACGCTTATGTCGGCTCCTTTTATGTGTTTGCCATGTGGATAGGCCTCGGCGTGATATTGGTGAAAGAGTTCTTTGAAAAATATGTAAAAGGACCCACAGCCAATTATGCAGCGGCGGGACTTTGCTTCCTGGCCGTGCCCGTGCTGATGGGAAGCCAGGAATGGGACGATCACGACCGCAGCCATAAAACCCTGGCCCGCGACCTGGCCAAAGATTACCTGGAAAGCTGTCCGCCCAATGCCATCCTCTTTTCCTTCGGCGATAACGACACTTACCCGCTCTGGTATGCCCAGGAAGTGGAAGGAATAAGGCCCGACGTGCGCGTGGTGGTGAACAGCCTGCTGGGAACGGACTGGTACATGAACCAGCTTCGCTATAAAGTGAACCAGAGCGCACCTTTCGATATCATCTTCACGCCCGAACAGATCCAGGGCAATAAACGGGATGCCGTTTATTACAATGCCCTGCCCGGTTTCGACCAGAATAAATATTACGATCTGCACGATATTCTCAAAAACGTGATCGGCAGCGACGATCCGAAATTCACCACGCAAACCGAAGAAGGCGAAACCATCAATATGTTCCCGGTGCGCAAGTTCAGCGTTCCGGTGGACGTGAACAAGGTAAAAGCTAACGGTACCGCATACCCGACGGACAGCGTGGTGAGCGAGCTGCACCTCGACCTGCCCAACCGGAATTATTTGCTCAAGAACGACCTGGCCATCTTTGCCGTTATTGCGGCCAGCAAATGGGACAGGCCGATATGCTTCACCTCCACCCAGGAGCTGCATGACCTGGGGCTCGATAAATACGTCAGGCTCACCGGTCTTTCCTATCGCCTGGTGCCGGTGGAAAATATGGACGTAGACAATGATGCCGCTTACAAGAACATCATGGAAAAATTCGCTTACGGCAATGCCGGACATCCCGGTGTATATTATGACGAAGAGAATCGCCGCCACCTCAATACCATCCGGCTGGCGCATGCACAGGTGGCCATCAGTCTTGCCCAGGCAGGCAAAAAAGATTCCGCCCGCCGCATACTGGAACATTTCGACCAGAATGTGTATGAGCCCAATTTCCCCTATGGCATGACCACCAACCGCGGCAACCAGCAGGACGGCATCTCTACTTCATTCCTGCAGGCATGTTATCTTGCCGGCGACAATAAGCTTGCTCAAAAAGTGGAAGCTTCAGTTAAAAAAGACCTGCAGCAGCAGATGAGGTATTATAAATCGCTGGGAGATGAGACCAATGACGATGCACTTGCAAACAATGCATACATGATGCTGCAGGGCAAAGGCGGAAATCTTGCCGACAGGCAGATTCCGTTTGCGCAGGATATATTCACTACATATCGCATGCTCCTGCAGATCGCTGAGATGGACAAGCAGTTCAATCCTTCAAAACCGCCATCAGGCCAGGGAAATGAAAAAACGCAGCCGATCATCAGCACTCCGCCTCCGGCGCAGAAGGGAGATAGTAAGAAGAGCAGATAGAATGTGGGAAATGTGAGAATGTGGGAAATGTGGAAATATGGAAATGTGGAAATGCAATTATCAGTTAGTCATTTTTTGGGTACTTGCTGATCTTCCGCTTTTTTAATGCTCGATCCCTGAATTATGAACAAACCAGCGGGCGGCAGCTTTTTGGAGTTCGCTGTAATCAGGGTTGTTGTCAGAAGCCCAGGCGATAATTCCGTCAGGGCGTATCAGCACGGCGCTTATACCTGAATGGTCTTTTGCATTGCCTGAAATATATTTGATCCGGTCGCTGTATTCACTTGCCAGCGTTTTAAGTGAAGCATTCGTATCGAAGTCAAGCAGTATACCTTGGCCATCGCGCATCAGCTCGCCAATTCTTGTACCGTCTTCAAACTCAAAGTTAGGAACGCTGTGCCCTGTGAGCGGGTGGCTGCCATCGAGATGGTAGTGGGTGAAAATGCCCCACACTCTTCCTGCAAAATAGGTGGCGCCATCGCGCGTATGCATAAGGTCG
>CAYYZJ010000634.1:0-5599 GCA_964475615.1 uncultured Flavitalea sp.
GCTAATGATTTAGGTCTTACACCAAAACAAGTCAGAGCTGCATTATCAACTGTGGATAAAAAGACATTTAAAGAATTAGAGAGGACACATGATAAACGTGTTAAGGCTCACTTTGACACGTTGAAATTTATTGAAACTGCGGGTTATCCAAAAATTATTCGAGTACTAAGATTAACTTCTGCATGGAAGTTGTTATTTAAAAAGAAAAAAAACTGAACCCCTTGAACCCTTGTATATCTTCCGTTGTCGCGCCTTCTGACCGACACTACCGGTCTATATAATCTATATAATAAGAGACTTTACAGCCAAAGATAACCTGCCAAGTTAAAACCGTTGGTTTGGAAACACAACGGTGGCTTAAGGTTTGGAAAGATGCTTTCACTTATTGGCATAGGTAAGGTTTAATGGTTAATATATTTGATTAGGGCAATTTCCCTCGGTGAGGCTATTTTATTTTAGTACTTCTTTCTTTTAAATACTACTTGTTTTACCCTTTAACAATCTCTAATTTCTGAAGAGGCCAATTAAAACAGACTATTTTAATTTCCGCCATGATGGATTTGATGATATTTTCGGTTTGGGTTGTGTATAACAGAGAATGCAAGTGATACATGGATTAATACTGATGATGTTTGATAGGTTGAACAATTACCTTTCAACGATACAAAAATTTCTTTTTTAATTATTAATACGGTTAATGAAAAATGCGCTGAACAACACGAACAGCGCCGAAATAAACTGCTCGAAAAAATATCGGCAGGGTTTACTTTTTCTCTTATTAGCGGGTTGTTGGGCGGGCTGGTCGGCGGTTTGTCCCTATAAGTCATTACAGGCGTAACAATGGCGGAGCTGTCTTCATTCCGGTTGTTGGTGTTCCAATTTTTTATTTTGATGGGAGGCGGGAACACCAACAACGGCAAGGGGTTTAGGCTGAAGAAAGGTTAAAGTGTCATTATCGCTTTGCGTATTTACAAAAAGCCTTTTCACGTTGCGAGGCTTTTTGTAAATATACACGTTCGCTCTTTTGCACTTTACCTTTCTTCATAAACCCCTTAACCTTGTTTAGGTGTGCAAGGCCGGGCCAAAAATCAGGCCCGTAATTGGCTTTAAAATAGGTCTGCCGTTGGCCGGGCCGTCATTGTTCGACAAGTCGGGCCGGGCTGTTTTACTTGCTGGTAATGCACCCGATATCGAATCCTACGATGTGTTGAAAGATGCATCGGCCACTGCCATCTACGGTGTTCGCGGCGCCAACGGCGTGATCATCATCACCACAAAAAAAGGAAGGTCGGGCAGGGTGCAGGTGAGTTATAACGGCTCTGTGGGCATGGACAGGATCAGCAAGAAACCCGACCTGCTGGATGCAGATGCATACAAGAAAGCCATTCCTCCTGCTTCATTGCCTACATTCGACAAAGGTGGCAATACCAACTGGTGGGATGCCATGACGCGCACCGGCTATTCGCACAGCCATACGCTGTCGGTAACAGGAGGAGCAAACGGATTCAGCTATTATGGTTCTGTTTCTTATCTCAACCAGCAGGGTATCGTAATCAATACCGGCAAAAATGAAGTGGGACTGCGCTTCAATGCACAGCAAAAAGCCATGCACGATAAGCTGACCATTCAGGTGGGGATATTGAATACCCATGTGAACAGGAAATTCATGAATAACGGGCTCTGGCAGGTGATGAACAATTACGCGCCTACTTTTCCGGTGTATAAAGACGATGGAAGTTATTTTGATTATTATTCGCAGGATGTATACAATCCTGTTGCAGCGCAGCAACTGGCAACCAATACAGGCAAGGAGAGCTTTAGCCAGCTTTATGGAACTGTCGACTATCAGCTCATCAAAGGATTGACTGTGGGAACAACAGGCGGATTGAATTATTTTAATAGCCAGAAGTCCCAGTACAATCCCGTTCTTCCCGGGGTCGGCAATGTCAATTCAGGCTCCGAATCGGGCGGAAACCAGGATTCGAGAAGGATAGACATTCATGCCAGTTATAACAACAATTGGGGCGATCATAACCTGCAGGTTACCGGAGTATATGAATACAATTATTTTACTACCGATAGTTACAGTGCTTCCGGACAGAATTATCTGATCGATGACCTGGGAGCCTATACGCTGGGAAGCGGCGACCTTTCCAAGAATACCATAAGCTCTTACAAGGATGAAGTGAAGCTGATCTCATTCCTCGCAAGGGTCAATTATAATTATGCTTCACGCTACTATCTCACTGCCGGCTTCCGCCGGGATGGTTCTTCCAAACTGGGCGTCAACAACCGGTGGGGCACATTTCCTTTCGGCTCTGTGGCCTGGCGCATCAGTCAGGAAAATTTTGCGAAAGACATTTCCTGGATAAACGAACTGAAACTCTCCGCCGGTTACGGCGTTACGGGAAACCAGAATGCTATTTCCGCTTATAACACCCAACTGGCATTGGGCGGGGCAAGCAGGTATTTCGATGCCAATGCCAATACTTATCCGTCAGCTTATACAGTGACCCAGAACCCCAATCCCGACCTTCAGTGGGAAGAAAGGCATGACCTGAATTTCGGGTTGAACTTTTCTCTTTTCGGCTCCCGCCTGAATGGCGATATCAATGTATTTAACGATAAGACCAAGCACCTGCTTTTTAATTACAAGGTGCCCACACCGCCTTATTTTATAGATAATATATTGGCCAATGTTGGAACCATCAGCAATAAAGGCGTTGAAATACAACTGAACGGCGATGCCGTGCGGAGCAAGGATTTTACCTGGAATGTCGGCGGCCAGATCACATTCGTCAAAACCAGAGTGGATACGCTTTCCGGCACTTATAACGGCACACAGCTTTCTACAAATCATGTGGGAGCAGGCACCGATTATACCTATAACGGCAATGGCGGCGTGCCGGCCACGGCCTATCTCACTTTCCTTCAGGTAGGATATGCGCCTTATGTATTCTTCCTCCCGCACGAAGTTGGGGTCGATGCCAACGGCAAAGAGCTGTTTGCCGACGGAAAAGGAGGTACCATCACGGCAGGCAATGTGGTTCCCGATTCGGCAAAAAGATATATCGATCCTTCTGCCAGATTCACCTACAGCCTGAGCAATACCTTCACCTATAAAAACTGGAGCCTGAACATTTTCCTGAGAGGCGTATATGGCCAGAAAATCTATAATAACACCAGGGCCGTATTGAACGACAATGCCAGGCTGCCGGGTAAGAATGTATTGAATGAAGCCGTCGCCAACAAGATCCAGGGCATTTATGTATCCGACCGCTGGCTGGAGAATGCTTCCTACCTGCGGTTCGACAATGCTACGCTGTCCTACACTTTCCGGAACGTCAAAGGCCTGAACAATCTGCGGGTATACATTACCGGTACCAACCTTTTCGTGATCACCCATTACAAGGGCCTCGATCCGGAGATCAGAACAGGCGACGCTTATTTCAACAGGAATTATATTGATCTGAGCTATGGGGGCGATGGCTTTTATCCCAGGGCCCGTTCATTCATTTTCGGAGTGAACCTCGGATTGAAATAAAATCACTTGTTAAACAAAATAATAAAACAGCGATGAAAAGCTTTTCATATAAACAGGGAATAAGGATCATCTTACTGATGTTCATCATAACAACCCTGTCCTGTACCAAACTCGATGTAAAGAATTACAGCCAGGTCTCGAACGATGTATTCTGGCAAACGCCCGAGCAGATCGCCGCCGGAGTGGCCCCGGCTTATTCGGCGCTGCAACCGCTCCCTTACCGGAGCGCCTACGGGGTATCCTTTATCAATGCAGGCACTTCCGATGAAATGGTGGTTCCTACCCGCGGCGGCAACTGGGCCGACGGCGGAAATTACCAGGCATTGTGGCAGCATACTTTTACTAAGGAAAATCCTTATATCAATACAGCCTGGAGCCAATTGTATAATGGAATCGGCAAGATCAATTTTATATTGTCTGTATTGAATAATCTGACCACTAAACCGGACAACCTGGATGCCATCAATGCCGAATTGAAAGTGTTGCGCGCCTATTTCTATTTTATGGCCATGGATATGTTCGGCAATATTCCGTTGGTAACGGATTACCAGACGGATCCCAACACCGTAACCAACAGCAAGCGCCAGGATGTCTATGCTTTCATTGAAAAAGACGTGAAAGACAATATAAGCCTGTTGGATGATGCAGTAAACGGAACCACTTACGGCCGGGTAAACAGATGGTTCGGGCATGCGCTGCTGGCCAAGCTCTATCTCAATGCACAGGTATACACCGGCAAAACGAAATCGACGGAATGCGATGCTGAATGCGACAGCATCATCAAATCCGGAAAATATGCGCTGAAAGCAAACTATTTCGATAATTTATCTCACGATAACAGCAGCCTCACTTCATCGGGCAATGAAAATATCTTCGTGATCCCTTTCCAAAACGGGTTCATTGCCGGAAATGAAAATGCCTGGGAGAACCTGCATGGCGACAATGCCAAAAGCTTTTTGCTGCAGCAGAATCCCTGGGACGGATTTGTGAGCACGGCCGATTATTACAATAATTTCGATACCAGTTCGGTCTATACCGTTTCCGGAGGCAATACCTACCGCACCTTTAATGATGCGCGGGCAGGTCAATATCTTGTCGGACAGCAGTTCAGCACCCAGTTCACTTATCCGCCCAATAAAAATGTGCTGTATGCAAGTACCGATGCCACGCTGAAGTTAAAGGATGCTACTACGGGTCTCGACCTTGCTTAAGATCCCAATATCCCGGTTTATTCCGATGCATCCCCGCATTTCATGCTCGTTGGCGCGCGCAACATCAAATATTTTCCCGATGCCAACATCCCCTATGACCAGAGCAATGATATGGTGGTGTTCAGGCTTGCCGATATCCTGCTTATGAAAGCGGAAGCCCTGTTGCGGGCAGGAAGCGATCAAACCACGGCGCTCAGTCTCGTGAACCAGATACGCGAACGGGCTTATGGCAACAGCGATCATGATATTACATTCGGCGACCTTACGCTTGATTTTATTCTTGCCGAAAGGGCCCGCGAGCTGAGCTGGGAAGGATGGAGAAGAAATGACCTGATCCGTTATGAAGTAGGAGCAGGCACCGTATCGAAATATTTCGGTGCTCCGCGCGCTCCTGAAAAAGCAGCAGACCCGGATGCGCATTACCAGATATTCCCGATACCGCAGCTCCAGATGGCCTCCAATCCCAACCTGGTGCAGAATCCCGGCTATAATTAGTAGTATTCATGAAAAAAATCCGGATCATTCTTGTTTTGCTTGCCGTTGCCTTGCTTACTGCCTGGCTTATTCCGGTTTCAGTGAAAACAGAAGCCGTTGTTGCGGCCAATTTCGACAATACCACTGCCCAGGTTATTCATCCCGAAAACTGGAAGAACTGGTTTCCTGCATCTGGCTACATAGAAAAATCAGCAAAGGCTTTCAGCATCAGCACGGCAAAAGGGAAATATACCGTTAACCCCATTACCTTGCTTTCTTATAAAATCAGGGAACCGGGAGGCAATATCTTTTTGCTGAATATTTTGCCGATGTCTTCGCCGGACAGCATGAAGCTGACCGGCGAAACTCC
>CAYYZJ010000635.1:0-5123 GCA_964475615.1 uncultured Flavitalea sp.
TTCAAACCGGTCATTTTCGGGATGTATGCCGTCTTTTTCATCAGCCAGTTCAGCTATATCAGTGTTTCCTATTCCACCCCGCACCGCTATTACAGTTCAAGGCATATTGGTAAAACCAATGTGCGCTTCCATACTGTTCAGCCTGCTCAGAAAAGCGGCGGACAGAAAATGACGATCAAACTGACCAAGCGGTATTTTCCCAATAACCTGTATGAGATCCCCGGTATTCATTTATCCATTCCCAGGCAGTTCGTTGCAGACCGCCCGACTATAATTCACATCAATGCATCCCTGCAGAACTCATCATTTTACCAGAGTTTCAAGCGCGGCCCTCCATTCGTTTCCTAAATATTTATCGGCCCTCTTTTATCCCTTCCATATTTCCGCCCGGCCCGGGGCGCTATTGCAATAAACTCCAAACTGAATGCAAGAAAATTTACCGATTGTATGGGATAACCTTTACCGTTATACCCCGGAAGACGAATTAAGCTGGCGCGAGCCCTTACCGCTTACCTCGATCAGGATGATCAGCATGCTCGACCTGCCGAAAGATGCCGCCATCATCGATGTAGGCGCAGGGGACAGCAGGCTGGCCAAATACCTGCTCGCATTGAATTTCAAGAATATTACTTTGCTCGATTTTTCTGCAGAAGCATTGAGCAGGGCAAAATCGCAATTGGGCGAGCTGGCATCCGAAGTAAAATGGATACATGGAAATATACTGGACATCAAGAACCAAAACAGCTATGACCTCTGGCACGACCGCGCCACTTTTTCTTTTTTTAATGAGAAAGAAGACCAGCTTGCTTATGTAAAAACAGCCTATCATGCATTAAAGCCTGACGGCCGCCTGATCCTGGGTGGCTTTGCCAAGAAGGGCCCCGGGTACTGCAACGGGCTGCCGGTTCAGCAATATTCGGAAAACGGATTGCAGAAACTGTTCGGCCCGGTGTTTGAAAAAGAGAAATGCTCCTATCATCAGCATATCACTCCATCGAACCAGTTGCAGCCTTTTATTTATTGCAGTTTCAGAAAAAACGATTTCGGATAGCCTCCCATACACTTCGCGTTCAGCGTTATGCGTTCAGCGTTCAGTGTTATTAGTACCCCGGGTTCTGCTCCAAATTCGGATCGAGTGCAATTTCGTTGGCAGGTATGGGCCATACTTCATTCTTGCCTGCTACAAAACCCTGCGGGCCGAAAACCTGGGCGCCCCTGCCCTGCCGGATCACATCCCACCACCTGTCCTGCTCCATGGCCAGCTCAACATGCCTTTCGTGCCAGATGGCATTGCGCAAAGCGGTCTGGTCGGTTGTGGTTACAGGAGGAAGCACTGATGCATTGCCGTTACGCGCTCTTGCCCTGATCAGCTCAAGATCGGCAAGCGCAGTAGAAGGATCGCCGAGCTCGTTGGCGGCTTCTGCATTCATCAGCAACACTTCGGCATAACGCAGGATGATGATATCTTTCGGATCGTCGCCGAGGCCGCAGGCAGCATAGTCGGCCATCCCGATATAGGCTTTTGTATTATAATGCGGATTGACGATGTCTGACGGAACGACCCAGCCATCATACAACGTATCTCCTGCACTGATGACCGTTGCCTTCAACCTCGGATCGCCCTGTTCAAAAGAATCGATCAACTGTTGCGAAGGATCATTGAATCCCCATCCCGGCGCATCGGCGGCCCTGGGCATCTGCACCTGCGCATACTGGGTTCCGGTTCCGCAGGTAGTGCCTGCGCCTGCCTGCACTTCAAAAATAGATTCAACGGAATTTTTGGCGAGCTGGGTAAAGAGCTTGGAAAAATCGGGATACAATGAATACTGACCGGAAGCGATGACGCTGTCGGTAAGCGCTTTCACGCGCTGCCAGTTTTTTTGATACATCATCGCCTTGGCCAGCAGGGTCTGCGCAGCGCCTTTGGTAGCGCGACCGAGATCTTCGGCAGCATAATCGCTTTTAAGCGGAAGATTGGCCTCTGCAAATTCAAGGTCGCTCTGGATCAGCGCATATATTTCAGCCGGCGATGCACGCGGCGCCTGGTTATTGTTGACAAGCGTATCGTTGAGTATCATCGGAACGCCGCCGAAAGACCTCACCAGATTGAAATAAAAATACGCCCGCAGAAACCTGGCTTCTGCAATCAGCCTGTTCTTGAGGCCGCTGCTGAGATCGCCGACATTCGGCACATTATTGATGACCAGGTTGGCCCTGTTGATCCCTGTATACTGTCCGCTCCAATAAGCATCGAGCAAAACGGAAGTGCCTTGCGAAGTGGGCGTGATCGTATAATTCTTGAACTCCAGGAAAAATGAAGCGTCGGTAGGCGTGCTGCCTTTATCGGCTTCGTCGCTGGAAATCTCCGAAACGCCCAGCCAGGGAAACACATGCACATTGTATGAGCGAAGCTGGCCGTAAACCCCATTGGCGGCCTGCACGGCCGTGGTGGAATCCGGAATGCCGATGATATTGGCCTGCGGCTCCTTGGTCACAAAATTGCGTGTACAGGACACCGTTAGCTGAAGAAGGACGGCTGCGATAAGAATATTTTTGTTCATCGGTTTAATATTGACAGATTAAAATCCAAGGCTTAGTCCCAGGTTATAGGTAGCATGTATCGGGTACGTGCTCAGGTCGACCCCTGCATTCAGCGCCTGGCCGTTGGCCGCAGGCGTGATAGTCCCATTCGACGTTTGTGCTATACCGTTAGCCAGCGTATTGGCGCTTACACCGGTAACTTCCGGATTGAAGCCATGATAAGGGAAGAAGGTCAGCAGGTTCTGCGCATTGGCAAATATCCTGAACGTGGTGAAGCCCCATTTTTTGGCAACCGGCAGGTTGAATCCCAACTGGATATTGCGCATGCGCAGGTAGGAGCCCGATTCAACAAAAAAGCTGGAAGGAAAAGCATAGCTGTCGCTCCCGTTGAGCGCGGCCGGATAGCTGTTGGAAGTTCCTTCTCCATGCCATCGATGCTTGTACTGGTCTTCATCGAAATTATACCCCGCCAATCGCACCGACCGGTTGCCATTATAGATCTTGTTGCCGAGCACGCCCTGGAAATCGATCGCCAGATCCCAGTTCCTGTAATTGAAATTCGTTGTGATGCCATAGGTGAACTTGGGAATGGCGGAGCCGAGGTTAACACGGTCGCTGTTGTCGATGATGCCGTCCTTGTTCACATCCTGATAGATCAGGTCTCCCACCTGGGCCGCGCTGGTATGCGGCGTGCTGTTCAACTGATCCTGCGATTGAAAAACGCCTATCGCCTTGTATCCGTAAAAAGTGCCGATGGGCAATCCCTGTTTGGTGATGGTGGCGAGATAGCCGTTGCCGAGGCCGCCGCCCTGTATCGAATCCCCGCTTTGCACGGATATCATTTTATTTTGCAGCGTTGAGAAGTTCACGCCGATATTCCATCTGAACGGATGCGCATTATTGCTCCAGCTCGCTATAAATTCAAAGCCTTTGTTCTCTACCGTTCCCGCATTTTCATATTCGTTGTTGACGGTGCCCGACTGGCTCGGGATGGGAACATTGATCACCAGGTTATGCGTTCTGCGGATAAAATAATCCATTTCGATATTGAGGCGGTTATTCAGGAAAGCAAGCTCCAGCCCCGGATCCGATTCTTCCGTATATTCCCAGGGAAGCGCGGGATTGGGCACATTCAATACCGTTACTCCCGAGTTCAGCGATCCGCCGAATACCGGCTGCGTGCCGCCTGCGCCGGTGATCGTGCCGATCTGCGCAAAAGCAATATAGGAATTGGGCAGGTTGGCATTGGGAAGCCTTCCCCAGCTATAACGCAGCTTGATGTTGTTGAAAATATCCTTCACGCCTTCCATAAATTTCTCTTCGCTGATCCTCCATCCCACGCCAATGGCAGGCGACACGATGTTGCGGTGATTGGAAGGATATTGCGATGAATAATCGGAACGCAGGTTGGCATTCAGCAGGTACCTGTCCTTGAATGCATAGCTGATGCGCCCGTAATAAGAAAACACGGCATTGGAAACAGCGCCGTCGGATATGATATAGGAAGATGGATCGCCCAGGTTGAAATATTCCGTTGCGGAGCTTGCGCCGGGAACGCTCTTGGCCTTGAGATAGGTGGTTGAATTATTGGCTTCCCTGGCTTCCACGCCTGCCGTAACGGTGATATGATGATCATCGGCAAAGGTCTGGTCATAGCTCACATAGTTCCTCCAGTACCAGTTGGTCAGCTTGTATTGCCAGTTCTCCAGCGTGCTGGTGGTGTTTTGCTGGTTGGCCGACACGATGTAAACAGGAGTGTATTTTTTTTCAGAGCTCGAATTGTAATCGAGATCGAAATCCGTGCGGAAGGTAAAATGATCGAAGAGCGAAGCCTCTGCGTATACGTTCCCGCTCAGCCGCTGCCCCGTGAGCTTATCCTGGTCAAGAAAATTAAGGTCTGCTGCCGGATTGCCCGAATTGGTAAAAGGCGACACGCCCCATTTGCCCTCGCTGTAAGGCACTACAGTAGGATCATAATTGTACGCTTCCTTGACCAGGTTGTTGGACAAAAAAGGATTGTTCTGGATATAGCGCGAGAGATTGAGATTAGCGCCTACTTTAACGATCTTCGCAAAGCGGTATTCATCGCTGAGATGAAGCCGGAGATTGCTGTAATCCGTTTTCTTCACCGTGCCTTCAGAATAAATGTATCCTCCTCCAAAATTATAAGTATTGTACTGCGAGCCGCCGCTGATGCTGAGATCATTGCTGTGGATGAGCGCCGTGCGCAGGATCTGCTTGTACCAGTCCGTTCCCTTCCCCAATGCGGAATCCTTGAACGGAATCTCATCTCCTGCATTCCGGTATTGCTCATTGGTGAGCTCGGCATATTGCGAGGCATCGGCCATTTTGATGAGATGCGTGGTTTGCTGCAGGCCCACATAACCGGTATAACTCAGCCGCGCTTTTCCTGTTCTGCCTTTTTTAGTGGTGATCATGATAGCCCCGTTGCCGGCATTGACGCCGAAGATGGCCAGCGAGGAGGCGTCTTTCAGCACGTCGATCTTTTCGATCTGGTTGGGATCGAGATAGCTGATATCATTGGTGATCAGTCCATCCACCACATAGATCGGCGCCGTGCT
>CAYYZJ010000636.1:0-3927 GCA_964475615.1 uncultured Flavitalea sp.
GGGTATAGGCATACACGTCCATAGGTTGAGGTTTGCCGTTGAAATTGCCGTCCCATCCCAAATTGGGATTATTGGATTCAAAAACTTTTTGTCCCCACCGGTTATAGATGCGGAAGGTCATGGAAGCAATGCCGAACCCAATGACCTTCACTATACTGTTCTGTCCGAAGCGTCCCGGGGTGAAGGCATTGGGAACATCCAGTAGCGGATTGATGAGCGCTTCAACAGGCATGCAGGCAGTATCGGTACATTCATACTGGTTATAAGCGATCAGGCAGGCCTGGAAAGTGCCCGGCCGCTGATATTGATGCTTCACGGTATCCATTGTCGTTTTAAGTGTTGAATCGCCGTCGCCGAATAGCCATTTGTAATGCGTGGCCCCTGTTGAATGGTTGTAGAAAGTAGTAGGCGTATTGGCCACCGGGGGAATGGGCTGGTCGGTGAACCCTGCTGTAGGCTTTGGACTGACCACAATGGTGAACCGGGTTGAATCCACTTTATTGCAGGTTCCGGAATCAACGACCTTGAGGGTGATCACATAAGTTCCGGTATCATGGTAAAGATGCGAAGGACTGAAATCGGTAGACCCGGTTCCATCGCCGAAATCCCAGAAGAACTGCTGGCCTGCCAGTGAAGTATTGTTGAAGTAAGCCGTATAAGGAGCGCAGCCTGCCGCCGGTGTTTCAAACTGTACTTTTACGAGCGGGGCAACCCGCAGGGTATCGGTGAGCGAATCATACTTGTTGCAATAACCGGTATCGGCAAGGATCAATCTCACAATATAAGTTCCTGCCGAAGCATAAGAATGATATTGCGTATCGGTTCCTGCATAAACCTGCTGAGATCCATCGCCAAAATCCCAGACAAAGGAAGAATCGGTAAAAGGCTTGCCTGCCGGAGGAGTGGAGAGGTTCGCGAACATGAAATTGAGCGATTCGCAGGGATTGAGCTTGGTTACCTTGATCGCAAGCTGAGCCTGATCATCGCGTGCACGGATATTGAGATAAACGGTATCGCTCACATTGCAGCTATTGGAATCGATGGCGATCAGCCTTACCGGATAAGTGCCGACACTATTATAGGTGTGAGTAACCTGGTAGTCTGTTGTAGCGGAATCAGGAGTTCCATCTCCAAAATTCCAGATATAGCTTTTTGCATTGCGGATGGTATCGGTAAAGACAACAGTGAGCGGAACACAGCCGGTACTGTCCACTCTTCCATTGATGGTCGGCTTGATGCCTGCTGTTACTCCGGCAAAATTGAACGCAATTTTTACCGCAGCCAGATTGCATCCGGTAACCGATCCGTTTTGCCTTGCCCATGCTCCCGGCGTAGTGGGAAAGGGCGTAGCGCTGTTGCCGCTGCAATTGGCGCAGATGGCCTGATAAATTACGCCGTTCTGATCGTAGCGGCTGGTGCCGCCGTCAACATGCTCGCTGATGCTGCCGTTGCCTTCCGTTTGCCCGAAAAAAGTGCCGTAGAGCAGGCTCGATGCATTTTTCTGGATCACGATAAAATAAAAATCGCGTCCGTCGGTGGTACGCTTGAATGCATCGGCAGTAGTGGGCATGCCGTAAGTGCCTGCCAGGCCGTAAGGATCTGCCTGACCTCCTTCATTTCCAAATATCCATCCGCCCCATCCGGACACATATACATTTTCGCAGCGGTCCACAAGAAAAGCAACCGGAGAAATATTGGGTATGCGCGATGTTGTTCCGAACGTGGTGGAATATACGAAAGCGGAAAGATCGGGCTGGAGTTTTGAAATGAATTGCTTGGAGCCGGGATTGATAAAGCCGGTAGACGGAGTGATGGTTACCGGCCAGTTGCCCGTAGTGATACCCATGATGTAAGGAAATCCTTTTTTGTCGAATTCAATTCCATAGATGGCATCGATCCCGGAAGTTCCCATATAAGTGCTCCTTTTAAGCGTGCTTCCGTCATTGGAAATAACGGCTATAAAGCCATCGCAGGTATCTCCCGCGAAAGCGGGTTGTATTACACCGCTTTTATTGCCCGGGAAATCGCTGTTGCTGGCCGTAGCGCCTGCTGCGTAGATATCATTGGTGAGCGGATCCAGCTTTAACACAAAAGCTGCATCTTCTTTTGAACCGCCGAGATAACTCGCGAAGATAACATTGCTGCAGCCGGGATCGATTTTCAGGATCACGGCATCCTGTAGTCCTCCGCCGAATGTGGGTTGAAACACTGAGCCTGTGATGGGAAAGCTGTCTGTCTCTGCCGATTGAGTGGATGCAGCAATGTAAATGGCGCCGGCTGCGTCGAGAATTACTTCACTGCGCGAATCATCGCCATAATTTCTGATCAGTGAATTGGCATGTTCGGAATCCCCTCCTGTTGCAACCTGATCCTGGATGTTCACGCAATCGTTTTTCTTTCCTCCGATCAGCATGGAGCCGAGCATTTTACTACCGGCCGCATTCAACTTAACCACAAAGAGGTCGGATCCTCCGCCAGGGCCCACTTTCGTGATATATGGAAAATTGCTGAGAGAATAAGTTCTGCCAAGCACAACGAGGTTTCCCTGCCGGTCGCAATAAAGGCTGTGCGGCGTTTCATTGGCGGGCCCGCCGATATAAGTGGCATATATTCTATTGGAACCGTTGCTGTTGAACTTCATAATGCCCACGTCGAAAGTTCCTCCTGCATACAGGGTTTGAGAAGCGCCCGGAGTAACCGGAAAACCCTGTCCGAAAACGATACCGCCGGCATAGAAGCTGCCATCAGGGCCGGGAGTGGCCGTGAATCCCCAATTGCTTGCCGTGCTTCCGGTAAAGGAACAAAAGATCACGGCAGGATCGATGATGAGCGTGGTATTGGATGAATATTTTTTTATTTTGAATTTAACGGTATTGTCGGGGCCGATGCTGTATTTACAGTTGATGTTTTTTTTGCCGGCAGAATCGAACTGATAGGCATTGGGCTCCAGCTCCTGCACATCTCCCACCGATGTTTTGATCTGCAGGCGGTTGTTGGACAGGTTGATGTTGTTGATGCCTTCATATTTCAGCATCACCCGGTTCAGATCGCCGCCGGGATGAACGATGATATCGTATTTCAGCCGCCCGTTATCGGTATAATAACGGAAATCGATATTCGGATATACATTTTTGTATGTTACTGCCTGGTATATTTTGCAGTTGGACGCCCATTTGGACGAATCGTGACCGATGAAATAATTATTGTAGCTGGGCAAAGGTTTATCCGGAACGATAACGATATGATCGTTGCCGTTCTTAAAAGAAACCGAATAAGCATGAGAATGCAGTATTCCCTTTTCCATATCTGGCGTCTTGCGGTTGATGCTGATATTGGTGTTGATCAGGTTATGGGCGGAATGCGCATGATGGCTGTCCATGATTCTTCCCAGTTCGTCCGGATTATGCATCAGCACCGTGAAGCCCTGCTTCTGTAAAAAAAATGCTCCGTTGCTGAATTCACCCCTGAATAGAACGCGGCTGTCCCACTGGCCTTTGTTTTCAACGAACTCGAGATTTGAATAACCGTTTTGAGCGGCGATCCTCGATACGGCTGGCAGGAACAAAGCAAAAGCAAGGAATAGTTTTTTTATCAAAGGTGTTTTTTACAATTTACTCATTTAAGACCATGCTTCAAAGGTTATTGGTGTCGGCAGCATTTATTTAACACAGATCAGCAAAAGCCATTCCGTCATTATCTGATCAATGTGATATCGCCTTTCTTCATTGTCTTTGTTCCGTCGAAAAAGCTGGCTTCAAGGGTATAGGCATACACGTCCATAGGTTGAGGCTTGCCGTTGAAATTGCCGTCCCATCCTAAATTGGGATTATTGGATTCAAAAACTTTTTGTCCCCACCGGTTATAGATGCGGAAGGTCATGGAAGCAATGCCGAACCCAACGACCTTCACTATACTGTTCTGTCCGAA
>CAYYZJ010000637.1:0-6617 GCA_964475615.1 uncultured Flavitalea sp.
GGTAACGAAATTATAGATGCCGCCCTTGCCTTCCTTATCGCCGGGATTCCAGTTCTGCACGGTGGAATACTTGATCTCTGCTTTTTCGAGCGCTACCAGTTCCACTACGGCGGCATGCAATTGATTTTCGTCGCGCATCGGGGCCGTGCAGCCTTCGAGATAGCTCACATAGCTTCCTTCTTCCGCAACGATCAGCGTGCGCTCGAACTGACCGGTATTTTCGGCGTTGATGCGGAAATAGGTGGACAGCTCCATGGGGCAGCGAACACCCCTGGGAATATAGCAGAATGAACCGTCGCTGAACACGGCGGCGTTGAGTGCGGCAAAATAATTATCGGTGATGGGAACAACCGAGCCCAGGTATTTTTTTACCAGCTCGGGATGCTCTTTGATGGCTTCGCTCATGGAACAGAAAATGATGCCGAGCGCAGCAAGCTGGTCTTTAAACGTGGTGGCCACCGAAACACTGTCGATCACGGCATCGACGGCCACGCCGGAAAGCCTTTTCTGCTCTTCGAGCGAAATGCCCAGTTTATCGAAAGTCCTTTTCAGTTCCGGATCGATCTCATCCAGGCTGTTGAGCCTGGCCTTTTGCTTGGGAGCGGAATAATAAATGATATCCTGGTAATTGATAGGCGGATATTTCACTTTTGCCCATTTCGGCTCTTCCATCTTCTGCCACTGGCGATAGGCTTTCAGCCTCCAGTCGAGCATCCATTGGGGCTCCTGCTTTTTTTCGGAAATAAAACAGATAATCTGCTCATTCAGCCCTTTTGGCGCTTCGTCGGCCTCTATATCGCTCACAAAGCCGTACTTATAATCACTAAGCACGGTCTTCTCAATGGTGCTGAGTGAATCGTTCATGGTGATTTCCTTTTTCATCCTCACAAAATTACGGGATTATTTATACAAAAAAGTATAAATAATATTGGAATATGATGGGTGATTGGAATTTTGGGGCGGGCTTGAAATTTGCCTATATTTAATAGGCAGCTCTTTATTTTATCACACAAAACCTTGCGATATGAACTTAGTACAACGACTTGAGTACTGGGGCGAGCATCACCATCCCAAATGGTTGGATATCATAAGGATAGCCCTGGGCATCTTTCTTTGCTACAAAGGGATCGAATTCCTGGGCAACATGAGCAATATGCTCAACCTCATGACCAGCAGGCTTTCTTTCGGCTCCTTTACCATTCTTATGCTCAGCAATTATATTGCTTTTGCCCATTTGCTGGGCGGTTTTCTGCTGGCCCTGGGATTGCTTACGCGCTTTGCCTGCCTGCTTCAGATCCCCATCCTGATCGGGGCGATTGTGTTCATCAATTCAGGCAATTCTGCCGGCAATATGATGAGACCGTTTTCCGAATTGCTCCTGGCCATTGTGGTGCTGCTCCTGCTCATCTATTTTCTGATAGCGGGGAACGGGCCGTGGTCGTTTAGTTCAATGGCGGAGAAGAAATAATGTGAAAATGTGAAAATGTGGAAGTGTGGAAATGAAAGTCATTGATAAAAATAGCTGCACGTTTCCTATTCCTACATTTTCACATTCTCACATTTCCACATTTTCACATTAATTCCTGATCGGCTTTCCTCCCTTGAGCACGCTCTGGATCCGTTCGAGTGTTTTCTTTTCTCCGCAGAGGGAAAGAAATGCTTCCCTTTCCAGATCGAGCAGGTATTGTTCGCTCACGGGCGTAGGCTCGCTGAGATCGCCTCCGCACATTACATAAGCCAGTTTTTTGGCAACCACCACATCATGATCGGTGGCATAATTGCCTCTCCACATGCCGTTGATGCCTGCATACAGGGCACCGAGCGCCGATCGTCCCAATACTTTGATATCATTTCGCTGAACAGGCATCACATATCCATCGTCATACAGTTCAATGACCGCCTGTTTGGCCTCTGCAATCCTTCTGCCGGGGTTGATGCTTACTTCATCTTTTCCTTTTCTCAATATGCCGAGCTCAAAGGCTTCAAATGCAGAGGTCGATACTTTTGCGGTGGCTATGGTGATGAACCGGTTTTTGAGGGTGATGGTTTCAGGTTCGTCTTCATGCATTTCATCTGCGGCGCGCAGGGCGAACTCCTTGGTGCCGCCTCCGCCGGGGATCAGTCCTACTCCCAGCTCAACCAGGCCGGTATAGGTTTCTGCAGCGGGAATGACCTTGTCGGAATGCAGGCTCAGCTCGCAGGCACCGCCCAGGGTCAGTCCGTGCGGCGCCGTGATGACGGGAACCGCGGAATAACGGGCACGCATAGTCGTATTCTGGAACAGGCGAACGGCCATATCGAGCTCATCGTATTCCTGTTCGATGGCCAGCATGAAGATCATGCCTACATTGGCGCCGGCCGAGAAGTTCTGTCCCTCATTGGCGATCACCAGCCCTTTGTATTTTTCTTCGGCGATGCCGATGGATTTCTGAATGCCTTCGAGCACTTCGCCCCCGATGGTGCCCAGCTTGGTATACCATTCCAGTCCCAGCACTTCGTCGCCGAGATGGTACAAGCGGCAGGCGCTGTTCTTCCAGACGGTCTGGTTCTCGAAATTCTTCATGACGATGAAGGCAGGCTGGTCATCCGGACTGACTAACGGTGAAGCATATTCGCCTTTTGCCGGCGAATAGCAAAGCCTTCTGCCGTTCTCTATTTTATAGAAGGATTTTATTCCTTTGGCAAGCATGGCTTCCACCCAGGGAGCGACCGCATATCCGGCTTCACGCATTTTTTTTACCGTAGGTTCTACACCCAGCACGTCCCAGCTTTCAAAAGCGCCGATCTCCCATCCGAAGCCGGCCATCATGGCATCATCCACCCGGTACAGCTCATCGCTGATTTCGGGGATACGGTGAGATATATACGAAAACAGGCTATAATGAAAATGCCGGTAAAATTCGGCAGCCTTGTCATTGCCCTGCATCAGGGCTTTCAGCCTGGCGGAGAGATCGTCGATGGGCTTTGCCGTTTCCAGCGTGGCAAATCTGGGTTTGGCGCGGGGCTTGTATTCAAAGCTGTTCAGGTCGAGCGTGAAGATCTCGCTTTCGCCCTGCGCTCCTTTTTTCTTGGAAAAAAATCCCTGCCCGGTCTTATCGCCGAGCCAGTTATTGGCCACGATCTTGTCGAGCCAGGCAGGAATGAGGAAAGTATCTCTGGATTCATCATTGGGACAATTCTCATAAACGCCTTTGGCCACCTTCACCAGGGTGTCGATGCCTACTACATCGGCAGTGCGGAAAGTGGCTGACTTAGGCCGTCCGATTACCGGCCCGGTCAATGCTTCCACTTCATCGATGCTGAGCCCCAGCTTTTCCATCAGCTTGAATATGGACATGATGCTGAATACGCCGATGCGGTTGGCAATAAAGGCCGGCGTGTCTTTGCAGAGCACAGTGGTTTTGCCGAGATAGAGATCGCCATAATGCAAAAGAAAGCGAACGACTTCCGGATCGGTATCGCCCGTAGGAATGATCTCCAGCAGGCGCAGGTATCTCGGCGGATTGAAAAAATGCGTGCCGCAGAAATGTTTTTTGAAATCATCGCTTCTCCCCGCCGTCATTAAATGAATGGGAATGCCCGACGTGTTGGAAGTGATGAGTGTTCCGGGCCTGCGGTATTTTTCCACTTCAGCAAAAACGGATTGCTTGATGTCCAGCCTTTCCACCACTACTTCGATGATCCAGTCGCAGGAAGCAATGTCTTTCATGTTATCGGTGAAATTGCCCGTCCTGATCCGCTTCACCACATCCCTGGTATAAACCGGCGAGGGATTGGATTTGACGGCTGCTGCCAGCGCATCGTTCACGATCCTGTTTTTCACGGCAGGATGATCCAGTGAAAGGTTCTTTGCTTTTTCTGCATCATTCAATGCGTTCGGCGCAATATCCAGCAGCAATACCGGTACTCCCGCTCCGGCAAAATGACGGGCAATCCTTGATCCCATAACTCCACTTCCCAGTACGGCTACTTTCTTGATGAGGCGTTTTGACTTGTCCATGATTAGTTAGTTAAACAACCATTTCGGTGAAGTGAAATTAGGTAAAATTGATTGCAATATTTTGGGGATTTTATTATCGTCAGTAAAATCCCGGTCTGCAATCAAACCTGCGCCGTTGTTTCCGCCACCTGCGAAACGGCGCTCCAGTCCACCTGATCCTTCCCCTGCGAAACGAGCTGCTGCAGGTTTTCTTTCAGCAATGATGCCAGCGGCATGAAGAGGTCTACCGATGCGGCCTGCTTCAACACCAGGTTCATATCTTTCAATCCCAACTGCGCGGTGAAAGAGGCGGGCTCGAATTTTTTCTGGATGATGATCTGGCTGTAATTATGAAAGACCGGCGTATTGAACAGGGTTTGCAAAAAGAAATTCCACATCATCAGTCCATCGACGCCGCTTTTATTGGCCAGTGCCGTGCTTTCGCCGATCGCTTCTATTACGGATGCGATCAGGAAATTGCCGCAGAGCTTTATGGTATTGGCGGCTTCTATATTTTCGCCAAAGTCCCATACGCTGGCAGCGCCGGCCTCTCTCAGCAGCCTTTCGGCTCTTTTGCGCAACATGCCGTCGCCGCTGAATACAACATGCAGCCTCCTGGCTGATGCTGCCTCGGGCCTGCCGAAAACAGGAGTGGCCAGATAGCTGAGCCCGCGCTGGTGATAGAGCTGCTCCATCTCTTTTGCCGTTTGAGGCAGGATGGTGCTCATGGATAAATGAATGCTGCCGGGCTTCATGTTGCTGATCAGTCCGCCTTCTCCTTCCGATATGGATTTCACAGCAGTATCGTCCGACACGATCGAGAAAACGACATCGCATTTTTGCGCCAGCTCTGCTATGCTGTCGCATACAACAGCGCCTTTTGCAGCCAGTGGCGCTGTTTTGGATTTCGTACGGTTATACACATGAAGATGATGATTGGCTTCGAGGAGGTTTTCGGCAATGGGAGTTCCGAGGTTGCCGAGACCGATAAATCCGGTTTTCATAAAAAAAGTTTTTTTAATGGTGAATTATTTTTCAGCTTACTCCCGATCCCTCGTCGATGTGGGTATCGGGATTTACAAAATGCAGTCTGCCGCTTTTGTCTTCCGCCATCAGGATCATGCCATTGCTTTCAATGCCTCTCATTTTCCGGGGCGCCAGGTTGGCCACCACGATAACCTGTTTGCCGATGATCTCTTCGGGCCTGAAATGCCGGGCTATACCGGACACGACTATGCGCTTTTCATAGCCGAGGTCGATTTCAAGCTTTAAGAGCTTATCAGCTTTCTCTACTTTTTCTGCCGAAAGGATGGTGCCTGTTCGCAGGTCAAGCTTGGCAAAATCGTCGTACTCAATTTGAGGTTTAAGGGCTAAGGCTTGAGGCAAAGGGTTTGAAGCGCTCTCCGTTTTGCCTTCCGCCTTCTGCCTTTCGCCTTCTGGCTCAATCCTCCCGCTCTTCAACTTTTCTACCTGCGCATCGATCTCACTGTCTTCGATCTTCCGGAATAAGAGTTCCGGTGCGCGAAGGCTGTATCCTGTGCTCAGCAATTTCAGCTTGCCTGCATTTTCCCAATCCAGCATTTTATCCACCACTTTCATCAGGTGCAGCATTTTTTTTGCTGTACCGGGCAGAAAGGGATTGATCAGTATGGCCAGGTTAGCCGTCAGTTGCAGGCAGATGTGCAGGCAATTGTCGATCTGCTGCCGGTCGTCCTTGCTGATGTCCGCTATATTGTTCCCGGCTTTTTTCCAGGGCTCTTTTTCCTGCAGGTATTTATTGCCTTTTCTTGCCAGATCGATCACTTCGAACAGGGCTTCGCGGAATTTATATTGTTCCAGCAACTGCTCCAGTTTCGATTTCGACGATTCGATCTCTCCGATGATGGCTTCGTCTGTTTTGTCGAGGATTTCGGTATGCAATGGCGGCACTTTGCCATTGCAAAGCTTATGCATCAATACAAAGGTACGGTTCACAAAGTTGCCGAAGATGGCAACCAGCTCGCTATTATTTCTTTCCTGGAAATCTTTCCAGGTAAAATCATTGTCCTTGGCCTCGGGCATATTGGAACAGAGCACATAGCGCAATACGTCCTCGCAGCCGGGAAAATCCCGGATATATTCATGCACCCATACTGCCCAGTTCCGGCTGGTGGATACTTTATCGCCTTCGATGTTGAGAAATTCATTGGCCGGCACATTATCGGGCAATACAAAACCGCCGTGGGCTTTAAGCATGGCGGGGAAGATGATGCAATGGAAAACGATATTGTCCTTCCCGATAAAATGGATAAGCTTGGTATCTTCACGGCACCAGTAATCGGCCCACTGGCCGGTCAGCTCCTTGGTTGCGGAGATATAGCCGATCGGTGCATCGAACCAAACATAAAGCACTTTGCCTTCCGCATGGGGAAGCGGCACTTTTACGCCCCAGTTGCTGTCGCGCGTCATGGCGCGCGATTGCAGGCCGTTGTCGAGCCAGCTTTTGCACTGTCCGTATACGTTAGCCTTCCATTCCTTATGCCCCTCGATGATCCATTCCCTGAGCCAGGGTTCATAGTTCTGGAGCGGGAAATACCAGTGCTTTGTTTTTCTTTTCACCGGAACCGCATCGCTTAATGTGCTGCGCGGATTGATGAGC
>CAYYZJ010000638.1:0-4128 GCA_964475615.1 uncultured Flavitalea sp.
GGCCAGGCTTGCTTACATCGAATACGGCTAAGCAATTGTTATCGGCATTGGCAACATAAAGGGTTTTACCGTTCGCACTTAAAGCCAGCGCATTGGTAGTGGAACCGCTGGGCGCATCGGGATACAAAGCCGCATTGAGCGTTTCCAGTACTTTCCTTTCGCGCAGGCCGATCACAGAAACCGAATTGTCATTGGCATTGCCGACGAAAAGATATCGGCCGTTTTTCGTGATGCAGATATCGTTGGGATTATCGCCTACGGCAATATCGGCAACAAAGGAACGGGATTTCGTATCAAAGACCAGCAGCTTGTCGCAGCCCCAGCAACTGATGTACAGTTCTTTTTTATTGGGAGAAAGCAGGCAGGTATAGCCTTCTGCCGGTAAATTGAATTGCTGGATAACGGATTTGGTATTGAGATCGACCATGTACAGCGAATTGTTCTCCTTGGTCACTACATACATGATCTGTTTGGTATCGTCTATGTCCAGTCCGGCGGGAGAAATCTTTTGCGGCCATTTTTTTCCAAGCGGAATGCTGTCGGCCAGCATTAGTTTATTATTCAGCACAGCATATTTCAGTATCCAGTTATCGTTGCCTCCGGATGCATAGAGCGTTTTTTCATCGGCGCTGAATTTAAGTCCCAGCCAGGATTTGGCGATCACGATGCTGTCGAGCATCTTTTCCTGCGGAACATCGATCAGTTGCAGCGATTGCGTGCTCTGCCCGTTATTGGTTACTGCAGCATATTTTCCTGAAGCACTAACGGCAATGTTCAGGGGAAGATCGCCCAGGGGCAGGCTGCGACCGACGGGAGTAAGCGACCATCCGTTGGGAAGCGTAATTCTTTTTTGAACAAGTTCATTTTTGCCGTCAGTCGGCTGGGCAATGAGATGGACGCCCCAGGCAAGAAGTAAAAAAAGGCTTATGAAGTTTCTCATACTGCAAAATTATTAACCGGGCAGGAGGAATGGAGAGAATTAACAGGAAAATAATGGGGATGCGAGGTGCGGGATACGGGATGCGAGATTCGGGATACAGGGTGCGGGATGCGAGGTGCGGGATACGGAATGTGAGATATAGGATGTTATGTTATGGGAAAAGGGATTCTGCTTCGGTTATTGATTCGGGTTTGCCGACATCTACCAATTTTGATCCGCTGTGATCGAAGGCTTGGATGATCTGTGTTGAAGCCAGATTCAGATAGGTGTCTACAATGGAGAACTTGCCTTCCTGCCTGATCAATGAAAAGATTTTAGGGTCGATGATATGCAAACCGCTGAAGGCTTTCTGAACAGGCTGCGGTTCATGCCTGGCGATCCTTTCTTCTCCGGTTTTGGTATTGCGCCATCCGCAGAGTGTATTATTTTTATCAAAAAGAAAATAGCGCGAAGTGGAACGACCGGTCACTGCAAGTGTGGCAAGCGGCTTGTATTGCTCATGGCTGCTTATCATGGAATACAGGTTCAGATCGGTAAGGATATCTGCATTGATCACCACAAAAGAACCCTGATCTAAATACCAGCCGGCTTTTTTCAGTCCGCCTCCTGTTTCAAGCAACTGACCGGTTTCATCGCTGATGGTAATGCGGCTTCCCCAGCCATTGTGTAATTCAATCGCTTCGATAACCTGGTCTGCAAAATGATGCACATTGACGATAACATCGGTTATACCATACCGTTGGAGGTATTCGATATTCCGCTGCAGCAGGCTTTTTCCGTTAACCGGAGCAAGCGCCTTGGGATGCCTGTCCGTCCAGGGTTTGAACCTTGTACCCAAACCCGCAGCAAAGATCATGGCCTTCATGAAATGCTAATGGTTTTGAAAGTTTACAGCACAATATTCTGCACCAGCGCGCTCTTATATGGATAGTCGGTATTAAAATGCAGGCCCCTGCTCTCTTTACGGAATTGCGCTCCCTTCACGATCAGGTAACCTATAGTAATAAGATTCCTCACTTCACAAAGCTGCGGGGAAACAGCTGTCGTTTCATAGAGGTCTTCAATTTCCTGGTGCAGGAGGTCGAGCCGCTTCATGGCCCTTTCCAAACGCGTATTGGTGCGAACGATACCCACATAATCGCTCATCAGCAATTGCAGCTCCTTCAGGCTTTGCGTAATGAGGATCATTTCTTTCGGCTCGATGGTACCGGCTGCATTCCAGTCGGGAATGTTTTCCCTGAACGGAATATTGTTCTCCTGCTTTACCGCATCGAGATAACAGCGATGGCCGAATACCAGGGCTTCGAGCAGGGAATTGCTGGCCAGCCGGTTCGCTCCATGCAATCCGGTGGAAGCGCATTCACCGCAGGCATACAGATATTTGATGGAAGTTCTTCCCCATTCGTCCGTTTTAATGCCGCCGCAACTGTAATGTGCAGCAGGAGCAACAGGAATGAGATGCTGGGCCACATCGATGCCGATCGATTTGCACTTCTCATAAATATTCGGAAAATGATCGATGAATTTGGCGATATCCATGTGCCGGCAATCGAGGTACACATGCTCGGTACCTGTTTTTTTCATCTCGCTGTCGATGGCGCGCGCCACGATATCGCGCGGAGCAAGATCCTTACGCGGATCATATTTCTCCATGAATGCTTCTTCATGCTTGTTGCGGAGAATGCCGCCATCGCCGCGAACAGCTTCGGTGATCAGGAAAGAAGGACTTACACCAGGCTCATACAAGGCCGTTGGATGGAATTGAATGAATTCCATATTCTCGATCCTGCCCTTGGCGCGATATACCATGGCAACGCCGTCGCCGGTGGCAATTCTGGGATTGGTTGTTGTACGGTATACCTGGCCGTTACCTCCTGTCGCAAACAGGGTGATGCGCGCAAGAATTTTAATGATCTTGTTGGTTTGAAGGTTCAATGCATAGATGCCATAGCATTCGATGTCGGGAGTAGATTTGGTAACAAGATAACCCAGATGATGCTGGGTAATGATGTCCAGCACAAAGCAATGCTTGATGATCTCGATGTTCTTCTGCTTGCCAACGGTTTCGAGCAAGGCCCTCTCGATCTCCATACCAGTAACATCCTTGTAATGCAGGATACGGAATTCGGAATGACCGCCTTCTTTCCCTCGCTTATAATCACCGTCGGAATCTTTATCGAACCGGGTTCCCCAATCAATAATTTCCTGAATGCGGGCAGGGCCTTCTTTTACTACGATCTCTACGGTCTTGGGATTACACAGCCCATCGCCGGCGATCAGCGTGTCTTCAATATGCTTTTCATAACTGTCATGCTCAAGGTCTGTTACGCCGGCAATTCCCCCCTGTGCATACTTGGTATTGGTTTCGTCGGTTCTTGTCTTGGTAAGCACCAGCACTTTTTTATCAGGATAATGACGGGCCATTTTCAATGCATAGCTCAATCCCGCTATGCCGGAGCCTACTACCAGGAAATCGGTCTGTTGTGTCATTCTTTTTACTAATTGCCTATTGCTTATTGCCTATTGCCTATTGAACTAAAAGGCAATGGTATAATCAAACTTCTCCGGATGCTGGAACACTTCCGCGAAATTGTATTTCATGGTCAGCGTTTTTTTATCATCCGAAAGTATTGCGAGCGGATTGTCGACTTTTTTTACCGGGCGTGGCAAATGGATGGTCAGCGTATAAGGTATTTCGACGCCCATATTGCCTGCTTCCTTTATCTGTGCGAACTGCGGGTTATCCTGTAATGCCTTCCATTTGTCCTGGTTCAGCTTTCTGGATATCAATCCATCCTTGCTTTTGAAATCGTAGATGCCATTGAACTGGCTCACATCGGGCATGGAAGAATCGGGTGCGGCATCGCTTTTCCCTGCAAAGCCCTTGAGCAATCCGTTGGTGCCCAAAGTGCCGTCGTTCATGGAAGTATACAATTGCTGCAGGTTGTTGAGGTTGCTGAACGGGAAATGCATGTCGGTCTTGAACAGCTTTTCATCCATATTCAATTTCATGTGAATGCTGCCATCCCTGACCAGGGCCTTTTTTTCCGGCGTGATGTCTTTTGCTGTATCCACCACATCCTTCATTAGCAAAGTGGTATCCATTGTCCGTTTTGGAAGATTCTTTTCCATCTCCTCTTTTCCCATATAGGTTTGCATGATATCGAGCAACTGGCTCATATCGGTAT
>CAYYZJ010000639.1:0-1654 GCA_964475615.1 uncultured Flavitalea sp.
AAACCAAAAACGAAAGAGCATTTTCAGTAACCTCAACATTTTACCTGGGCAGGAAACTGTGGAAAGGCGCGGCCGTTTATTTCAATCCGGAGATGGCAGGAGGCCGGGGCGTCAGCAGCACACTGGGTATTGCCGGTTTCCCCAATGGCGAAACCTTTCGTGTGGGCAATCCTGAGCCAACTGTCTATGTGGGCAGAATTTTTCTGCGGCAGCATATTGCGCTGGATAAGGATCATGTTGAAGAAGTTCCGGACGACCTCAACCAGGTCAGGGAGCGATTGCCGGCATCGCGCATCACGCTGAGCCTCGGCAAATTCTGCCTGGCCGATTTTTTCGACGATAACAGCGTCAGCCATGACCCCCGCACCGATTTCATGAACTGGGCTTTTATGAACAACGGCGCTTATGATTATGCCGCCAATACCCGCGGTTATACATACGGGTTAGTTGCAGAGTACATCAAGCCCGGCTGGGCCCTGAGGTTGGGTACCGCCCTGCTGCCCGTTTATGCCAACGGGCCTGAGCTGGACTGGCATTATTTCAAAACCAACAGCGAAACCATCGAGCTCGAAAAGAGCTATGCCATCCGCCGGCACAAGGGAACGTTGAGGCTGCTGGGATATTATAATGTGTCCAAAGCTCCTAATTATAACGAGGTTGTGGACGATAAGCTCAGCGGCAGGGATACCAGCATGGATGTGATCGATGGAAAAGATTATGGCAAAAAGAAGATCGGTTTCGGTATCAATGCAGAGCAGGAGTTCAGCAAATCGCTGAATGCTTTCTTCCGCTTTGGATGGAATGACGGCAAAACCGCTACCTGGGCCTTTGCCGAGATCGACAATTCAGTAAGTCTGGGCATCCGCCTGAATGGCGATTCCTGGAAAAGACCGGCCGACAATATCGGCATTGCCGTATTGACTAACGGCATTTCCTCCGGCCATCGCCGTTTTCTGAATGCAGGCGGCTACGGTTTCATGATCGGCGACGGCAAACTGACCAATTACCAAAGAGAAAATATTGCAGAAGTATTTTATGAATCCAAGCTCTTTGACCATGTGATAGCAACCCTGGACTATCAATTCGTACAACATCCGGCATACAATAAAGACAGGGGACCAGTGCATTTATTTGCAGCAAGAGTGCATATTGAACTTTAATATACGCTGAACGCTTAACGCACAGTATAGATATAGTATGCGTTTGGCGTTCTGCGTTATGCGTTCTGCGTTACTGAACTCCATTCTTGTCGACAGCCAGCACGGTTCTGGCGCCGAGCTCCCTGGCTACGCGCATTACGGTAACGATATCTTCAACGGGAACTGTTTTATCAGCATTGATCACAATGGAAGGCTGATCGGTTTCGCGGGTAAGAAAAGTTTGCAGCTTGGCTTTCAGATCGCCGGCCGCCACTTTGGTAGTGCCTACATAAAATTGTTTATTGGCATCGATGGAAACCACAACGGTCTGCTTGGCCTTGGTATCGCTTTTGGCTTTTGGCTGCGAAAGCTTGATCACATTGGGATTGGCCAGGGTAGACACGATAAGAAAGAACATAAGCAGGATGAACAAAATATCATTCAAAGGCCCTGTATGCACTTCCGCTTCTTCCCTATGCCGGTTTCTTAAATTCATTGAAGATTTAAGATTTAAT
>CAYYZJ010000640.1:0-1508 GCA_964475615.1 uncultured Flavitalea sp.
TGCAGACCCGAAATGGCAATTACCGCACTTCATTATTCATGAAGCAAAAGGGCGGCAGGCAATTCTTACAGGAATTGCGGTTTCAGGCCGTTCAGTAAAGTTTCAATACAGTTGATTGTTCCTAAAAACCAAAGGCCTACGGTGCAAATCGCCGCAGGTCTTTTTGTTTCGTGGCTTATCTCGCGAATGATGTCTTTATTTGCCTCGATGATCCCGCTATCGCGGGATTGTAGTTCGGCGATTCGGAATCTTTGACGAAATTCGAACTACAAAACCGCTTATGCTTTCATTCGACGAACAGTTGGACATCCTCATCGAATCCGCATTACAGGAAGATATCGGCGACGGCGACCATTCCACGCTATGCTGCATACCCGCAGATGCAAGAGGCAAAGCCGTGCTCAAGATCAAACAGGATGGCATACTCGCCGGACTATCGGTTGCAGAAAAAGTCTTTTCACTGAAAGAACCCGATTCCCGGATTATTCCCTTTAAAAAAGACGGCGATGCCATGAGCGCAGGAGAACATGCTTTTGAAGTGGAAGCATTGGTTCATACCATTCTTCAATGCGAAAGGCTTGTATTGAACTGCATGCAGCGCATGAGCGGCATTGCCAGCTTAACGCGGCAGTATGCCGATAAGCTGAAAGGATATAAAACAAAGATCCTGGATACGCGGAAAACAACTCCCAATTTCCGTTTGCTCGAAAAAGAAGCCGTACGCATAGGCGGGGGATTGAATCATCGGTTCGGGCTTTATGATATGATCATGCTCAAGGATAATCATATCGATTATTGCGGCGGCATAGAAAAGGCTATCGAAAAAGCATACGATTATGTTCAGCTCAACAGGCCCGGTTTGAAAATCGAGGTGGAAACCCGCTCGCTCGATGATGTAAAACGGGTGATGGCAACAGGCAAGGTAAACCGCATCATGCTGGATAATTTTTCTCCTGCCGAACTTGCCGCTGCCCTGGATATCATCGGCGGCAGATATGAAACGGAAGCCAGCGGCGGCATCCATCTCGACAATGTGATCGAATATGCTGCAACCGGAGTGGATTATGTAAGCATCGGTGCGCTCATCCACCAGGCACAAAGCCTCGACATGAGCCTGAAAGCAATGAAAGCATGAATGAAAAATAAAGAAACATGGCAGGCAAAAATAAACCCGATAAAAAAGGATTCGTATACAGCACAGATCCGGATTTCCGGTTCGAGGAAGACAAAGAGCCGGAAGCCGATACCTTGCCGCCTTCGCAGCAAAAATTAAGGATCAGGCTGGATACCAAACAGCGTTCAGGCAAGGCCGTTAGTCTGGTGGAAGGATTCACCGGCAAAAACGACGATCTCGAAGAACTGGGTAAAAAACTAAAAGCATTTTGCGGCACCGGTGGTTCCGTCAAAGACGGAGTGATCATCATTCAGGGAGACCAACGCGGGAAATTGCTGCAATGGCTGAGTAAAAATGGGTATGCAAATGTGAAAATATGAAAATGTGGAAATGT
>CAYYZJ010000641.1:0-2354 GCA_964475615.1 uncultured Flavitalea sp.
CTTGCCGCACAGGCAAGGGCCGCCGCAAGAAAAGCCAGGGAACTGGTACAACGCAAAAGCGTGCTCAGCGGAGGAGGACTTCCGGGAAAGCTTGCCGATTGTTCAGATCGCGACCCGGAACGTTGCGAGCTTTACCTCGTGGAAGGTGATTCTGCCGGAGGAACCGCCAAGCAGGGGCGCGACAGAAGCTTCCAGGCCATCCTGCCCCTGAGAGGAAAGATCCTCAACGTGGAAAAAGCCATGGAGCACCGCATCTATGAAAATGAAGAGATCCGCAATATGTACACCGCCCTCGGTGTAACCGTCGGCACTCCCGATGATCCGAAAGCGCTGAACCTTTCCAGGCTTCGTTATCACAAGATCATCATCATGACCGATGCCGATGTGGATGGCAGCCACATCGCCACGCTGATCCTCACTTTTATTTACCGCTACATGAAAGAGCTGGTTGAACAGGGTTATGTTTACATTGCCCAGCCGCCGCTCTACCTGGTGAAAAAAGGAAAGGAACAGGCTTATGCCTGGACTGAAGAACAACGCAAGGCGCATGTGGAAAAACTGGGAGGAGGAAAGGAAGACAGTGTAAGCGTTCAGCGTTACAAAGGACTTGGCGAGATGAACTCGGAACAATTGTGGGAAACCACGATGAACCCTGATACCCGCACGCTCAAAATGGTGACCATAGAAAGCGCTGCTGAAGCAGACCGCATCTTCAGCATGCTCATGGGCGATGAAGTAGCTCCCAGGCGCGAATTCATTGAATCACATGCCAAATACGCCAGGCTCGATGTATAAATTTGGCTTGGAAATGAAGAAATTCTTTACCTTTAAACAGAAAGCAGTTGCTTTCGAGGCGTTTATTGAGTTATTTACTAACCATCAAACTTATTATTATGGCTGATATAACATTAACTGCATATAATGTCAAGACGAAAGAAAAAAACGTTCCCATGCAGGATGCAGTGATCACCAAAACAGCCAAAGGAGCTTATATGGCGCAGGGTCATGACGGCAAGGGCAATAAACTCACTACATTATTAGGAGAAGAAAAAGCGCTGGCCGCAATAAAGGCCGGTATCGCCAAACAAGGCTGGTAATACCGGTTCCTAATCACCGGTTAATGCTATTGATCTGCCCATTTCCATGGATCAGCTTCAGGCTGGATCCTGGCTTTGATTCCGGTAAGGGCCAATGGTTCCAGGTCAATCATGCTATATGAAAACAAGGTTACTGCATGCATTCTCAACACTGCTTATTTCTACCATTCCTTTTTTTTCCATTGCACAGGACAGTAACCCCTATCACATCAACGGCAACGCTTATCAGGAAAACTGCAACTGCTATACCCTTACCAATGACCTGGATTTCCAGTCAGGTTCGGTATGGAATAAGAACAAGATCGATCTTACCCAGTCATTCGATTTCAAATTCGACGTAAACCTTGGCTGTAATGATTCGGCGGGTGCAGACGGCATTGCATTCGTGCTGCAGCCCATCAGCACCAGCGTGGGCACCAACGGGGCAGGACTGGGTTATGAAGGAATACAACCTTCCATCGGCATTGCCATCGACACCTGGCAGAATGCTGAATACGGAGATCCGTCTTACGATCATATTTCAATTTTCAGGAACGGCAATATTACCAACGGCAGCCCCGACCAGCTTGCCGGGCCCGAAACCGCACTTGCCGGCGATGGTAATATCGAAGATTGCCAATGGCATAGCTTCCGCATCATCTGGGATGCAACCAGCCATCAGCTCTCGGCTTTGATCGACGGCTCTCCACGGGTTCAGGCAACCGTTGATCTGGTGAACGATATTTTCAACGGCGATCCCCAGGTGTTCTGGGGCTTTACCGGAGCCACAGGGGGATCAACCAACCGGCAGCGCTTCTGCACTTCCCTTGATGCTCATTTCGGCTCTCCCGCCGATCAGAAAACCTGTTATCCCACTCCCATTCTTTTTCAGGACAGCTCCAGCTCTTTCGGCTATATACTCAAATGGAACTGGAATTTCGGCGACGGCAGCATCGATTCCGTACAGCAGCCGGCGCCGCATGTTTTTCCCGGGCCGGGAATCTATGATGTAACGCTGTCCATACTCGGCGGCAACGGATGCCTTTCCGATACCTTTCATCAGCAGGTTATCGTTGGGTCGATACCCACAGCCGGTTTTGCATTCAATCCTTTGCCTGCCTGCGCAGGAGCGCCTGAATTTTTTACCGACCAGTCTTCCGTGCAGTATGGTAACCTGAACAGATGGGTCTGGAACATCAATAACGGCCAGGAGATCATCGATACCGGCCAGGCAGGACTGGAAAGAACTATTCCCATCGGCACACAAACGGCAAGCCT
>CAYYZJ010000642.1:0-5964 GCA_964475615.1 uncultured Flavitalea sp.
TTCAATTTGGGAGACGAGATATTCCATTCCAGCGAAACCTTGCCGGGATTTCTGTCCAACAGGGTGAGCACATTTTTTATTGATCCGTTGATGTGCAGCGCCGAGCTGCCGGCATTGGCATGAAGCTGGTCGATGTACATATCTTTCTCCTTGAACCTGATCCTGCCGATGCAATCGTTCAAAGTAAAATTTCGCGGCACATAATTTACCGATGCGGAATCGAGCGTGAGGCTGCCTTCCACTTTTCTTTCTGTATTTATGGTATCGTTTCCTGCCACCGGCCCTTTATAAATGATATCTGCCTTTGCGCTGCCTTTTGCGAATTGCAATGTCCAGTTATCGGGGAGGTTGTTGAGCGCAGTGCAGTTGAAAGCAGCATGAATATCGCAGGCGAGCAAAGGGAAGATGAGATTGCTGATGATGATGCTGTCCGACCTGAACGGGATGCCTTCCCAGTCTGCCGAAAAAGAAGTAAAGCGGAGAACGGAATTATCATCTTTTCGTCCCCCGCCGGGGATGAATTCATTGCTGAAGCTACCGTTGAAAGAAACATTGGAAAAGCCGGTGATGGGTGTGCTGACGCTGTTGTTCTTTGTTGTCATCTTAACACGGATCAGCGGCTCCCTGATCTCGGGATCGGTTCCATCGAGTGTAGCGCTTATGTCGAATGGTTTTTCCAGATTGTACTCATCCAGTTTTTTGCGGATATTCTCAGGGAGCAATGATTTGGCCGCTCCGTAATCGATCCCGTCTGTTTTTACAAAAAGGGTGAAAGGCGCAGGAACAATGCCCAGAAAAAATTTTCCGCTGAAGACAAAAGGATGGCGATCGATATGCAGCCTGATATTTTCGAACTGGAGGATCTTGCTTTGCGGATTGAATTGCGCCGTGAACCTGCCCGTTATTTTTTTCTCTTCCAGAAAACTTCCTTTACTGCGGTTGAAAGCCAGCCCGTGAACCAGTGCAGTAAGATTGCTGTTCAGCGATAATCCGTTATCTGTACTCTTGATGATGCAGTTCAGGTGAGCGACTTCAATATCGAAGAATTTATTGCGCGATTGTTTTTCGATGATCAGTCTGCTGTCCTTGATCTCGATGGCAGAATATTGCGGGCGGCCTGGTTTTGCAGAACCGGAGCCTGGCCTGAGGATGGATGCGTTATTATATCCTGAAGAATCGGTGAAGAGATAAACCGATCCTTTTTCAAGGATGATCTTGTCTGCCCGGATATGCCCGGTGATGAGCCCGAACAGGTTCAGCGCCGCCAGCACTTTGCCTGCTTTCAGCAGGTCGTGATGATGCCGGTTCCATAGGCTATCCCTCACCGTTATATCGTACAACCCGATGGAAAGCCGGGGAAAGGTTCTGAAAAAACCGATGTCCATATCCCCGATGGCCACTTCTCCCCTGATGCGGCTGCTGAGCCCGGTATTGATCTTTTTCAGAACGGATGCTTTGTTTGCCAGCAGATAAATCCATCCTGCAACGCAGGCGATCAGGAAAACAGCGATGATTCCGGCGAGTATGCGAACGGTATATCGTAATGCGGTTTTCAATGTTCGGTCAATGGTTGTTTAATTCATACTGCAAAGCATATTCCATGCTTGCCTTATTACTGGCCATTCCCCATTGACCGGACTATCGAATCCAGGTAATCATTATATTTTTTAATGACCGCAGCATCGGTATCGATCTGTTCCTGCGCTTCTTTCCAGTTGCGCTGTTCTATGGCCTCGCGGATGCCGGGCAGGGTCTTTACACCATAGCCGGTATATAATCCTGGCGCATATACGGCGTGTTTATACCAGGGGCGGCCGGGAAGTCCTTTGTCGTTCAGCAATTGCTGTTCCGCACGGTATAGTTGACGGTTGATCTCATCCTGTTTGCCGGCATTCGGTTTTGCTTTTTGTATGGTATCGGACAGGCGGCTGCTTGTTCTGCCCAGTTCTGCCAATGCATTTTGCAGGTTAGCGAAACTCAGGTAAGGCACTTCTTCCTTCAATGCGGGCGGCAGCAGCTTTTTGGTGGGATCGCCGGCATATTCAAAATATTTTTCCCTGATGAGCCGGTTCTGCAATGCCGTGCTTTCCCTCATCTGGTCGAGCAGGCTGTTGATCTGCGAAAAATATTCATCGAGGATTTTGTGCATGGATTTGAAATCGAAAGGAAGCGCATCTGCATCGGCAAGCCGCAATACAGCGCGGCCTGTTGTTTTGGCGAGCGCGATCCCATACATAAAAGTAGGATCCTTGAACCGCCGGTAATCGTCGTAGGAATCATAGATGGAATGATATTCTCCGCCTGGGTCTTCGCCGCCGAAACCAAAGTTCAGGCAGGGAATACCTATATGCTGGAGGAAGGGAGAGAAATCGGAACCGGAACCCAGCGCTTCGATGCTGATGGTCTTTTTGTCGAGCAGCTCTTTTTTATTATGTGCAGCAACGATATCTCTCGATCGTTTCCGTTCCAGTATGCTGATGCCGGTTTCGGGATCGGTTACATCGCGGGCGATCTCATTGACAAAAGGCTCCAGCGTATGCGAGCCTCCTGCAGAAAGGAAACCCCTGCCATTGTCGTCGGTATTGATATAGGCCACTGCTTTCTGCTGCAGCTCGGCAGCATGGTATTCCACCCATTCCGTTGAGCCCAGCAAAGCGGGCTCTTCACCATCCCAGGCGCAATAGACCAGCGTACGTTTGGGTTTCCATCCTGTCTTTACAAGCTCGCTTACGGCCCTTGCTTCTTCCAGCATCGCTGCCTGTCCGCTGATGGGATCGCCGGCGCCATTTACCCATGCATCGTGATGGTTGCCGCGGATGACCCATTCATCGGGCCACTCGCTGCCCGGAATTTTGGCGATGATATTGTTGAGCGGCTTGATATCCCAGTTGAATTCAAGCTTGAGATGCAGTTTGGATTTTCCCGGGCCGATATGATAGGTGAAAGGCAATGCGCCTCTCCATTCTTCAGGAGCCACCGGGCCTTCGAGCGACCGGAGCAGCGGCTCTGCATCGTAATAGCTGATGGGGAGCACGGGTATCTTCAGCAGGTTCACGGCTTCTTTCCTGTCCAGCCTTTTGGCATCTTTGGTTGCAGCTACATTCGGAGTAAGCGGATCGCCGGGATAGATGGGCATATCCATAACCGAGCCGCGCTGAACGCCGTATTCATTTTTAAAAGCTCCTTTAGGATATACGTCGCCCTGGTAATAGCCATCCTCCCTGGGATCGGAATAGATGATGCATCCGATGGCGCCATGCTCCTGGGCTACTTTCGGCTTGATGCCCCGCCATGACCGGCCGTATTTGGCGATCACGATCTTTCCGCTAACGTCTATGCCCATACGCTGAAGCAGCTCGTAGTCTTCAGGCAGCCCATAGTTTACGAACACAAAATCGGCGGTAACATCGCCGTCGGGCGACCAGCAGTTATAAGTAGGCAGTTGCTCATTTGCCTGCCCGGAAGTGGCATCTTCCTTTAGGGCCGGCTCACGGAGCATGGCTTTATAGGAACCGGGGCCGGTCATTTCGAGTATCCTTGTCTTGGGAGTGGGAAAGGTTACGTAAAAGGTTTCGACCTGCACATCAAATCCCCAGCTTTTGAATTGATTGTAGATGTAATCGGCCACAACTTTATCGCCCGGCGAGCCTACATGATGAGGACGGGCCGACATTTCGCGGATAAGCTGATCCACATGCCCGGCCTGCAGATAAGTATCGAATTTTTTTTCGAGGCTGTATTGCTGGGATGCAGCGGCAGTGCCGTATCCGCTCAACGGCTTATCCTGTGCCCGGACAGCGGCAGTCAATAAAAAAGCAAATAAGGGCTGTACAATCTTTTTCATCAATCGATATTTTAATAAGAACTGAAATTACAAACAAAGCGCTTATATCCCCGGCCGGAATTTTACCCAGATCTGGGCATCGAACAACTGATCGTTTTTAAAGATGGCCTTGCGGCAAACACATTCAAGATGAAATCCGTTCTTCTGCAATACTTTCATGGATGCGGGGTTATTGGCAAAGACCTCAGCATAAAGCCGGATCACGTCGAAATTGGAAAGGGTATAACCCACCAGCAGGTCAACAGCCACGGTAGCTATTCCCTTACCCCAGAACGGCTCTGCGATCCAGTAACCAATTTCTGCTGTTTTCCGGTAGATATCTTCTTTAAGGGAGAGGCCGGTGCCGCCGGCCAGGTTTCCATCGGCATGAATGGCGAAATGCGTAACGGGCGAAGCATGCTGATGTATGGCCACCCATTGCTGCGCATCCTTAATAGTATAGGGGTGCGGGAAAGAATTACGGAGTGTATTCCATACGTGTTTGTTGTTTGCATGCCGGGCGAGCGCATGGATATCGGCGGGCTTCCAGGCGCATAATTCGATCTTCATTTTTGCAGGCGCTTGAGGTATTGAGTATAATCGGGAATAATGGCTTCATAGTCGGTATGCATGAGGGGAGAGGTGAGCAGGAAGTCTGCCGTGGAGCGATCGCAGGCAAAAGGAATGTTCCAGGTTACGCCGAGGCGGAGCAGCGCCTTGATATCCGGATCATGAGGCAGGGCTTCCATGGGATCCCAGAAAAAAATAAGCACGTCGATCTTGCCTTCTGCAATGTTGCTGCCGATCTGCTGGTCGCCGCCGAGCGGGCCGCTCAGGAATTTGACGACGGGCATGTCCAAAGCCTTTTCCAGCAAGGATCCTGTTGTTCCCGTGCCATAGAGTTGATGTTCCTTCAGCACATTCCTGTTGAAGATGGCCCATTCGATGAGCTCGGCTTTTTTATTGTCGTGCGCTACCAGGGCAATGCGTTTACGGCTGCTGAGTTTGCGGCGGGTATCCATACCAGTGGTTTTGTTGTGTGGTATAAAAGTAAAGGCTAATCCGGTTTTTTTCAGAAAGCAAATGAACAATCGGGAAATTAATGGTGTTTTTTATATCGGCATAAAATTTGTTCAGGCGATTATCTTTTTGCTAACCCATTTTATGAAACGATTTTTTTTGCTAATCCTGGTATTGATTTCAGGTATTATTGGATGTATGGCACAAGAGACTGCGGATACAACAGCGCAGCCGCCTTATCCGGAAAATGATTCCCTGTTTCTCAATCTTACCTGCACGTTAAAAAATACGAATACCATAGAGCTGAACTGGAAAGCGGCTCCTACCGGGAACGGAGATTATTTTGTGGTGGAGAGAAGTAATGATGACGATCACTATGAAACCGTAGGTGCATTGAAAATAGTGGACACGATCCGCGAATACAGTCTTACCGATAACTCGCCGCTGGATGGCACGGGGCTCTACCGGATAAAATATGTGAGCAAGTCGGGCACTTTTGCCTATTCCAGGGCGGTTGAGGTTACGGTGCCCGGATCGGTGGATCTTAAATTTTATCCCAATCCTGCCGATAAGCTGCTGATCGTAAGAACCAGCCATCCCGTAGATGTGCAGATCCTGGATGTTATGGGCGGCCTCCGGATGCAAAAGCGGCTGCAGCCCGGCCTTCAGATTGTAAATATCGCCTCCCTGGAAAAAGGCACTTATATCCTCAATATTGCTGATAAAGAGAGCAATAAGGTCATCTCAGAACACCTTCTCAAGAATTAACCGTTTATTAAGACTTTACCGCCGGTGGGAAAATTACCGGAAAATGGTATTGCAGAATTGAATCCTTACACGTATCTTTATGACGGTTTTTCATAGGATATTGGATTTTAAAACGGGGTTGAATATCTATTCTGACCCCTTTTTTATTTCAGATACCTCCCTTTCCTGATCGTTGTTGAAATAGGGTTGCCTTACCGGCCGCTGACCTTTTCCGAATAACCGTTTCTTCCCGGAATCTCCTCATTGCCTCCTTGATGCTACCTTATTGCTTTCTCGGTTCCTCCTCAGGTTCTTCTCGGATTTCCTCTTTGCCTCCTTGGATTCCGAGGAGAACTCAAGGAGGAACCGAGGTA
>CAYYZJ010000643.1:0-3500 GCA_964475615.1 uncultured Flavitalea sp.
TTTCGGCAACCGGGAAGTGCTGAATAATTTCGGCTTTTATATTGTTTGGAGATGGCAGGATAATTTCCTTTGGGAAAGCCCGCTGGTAACCGGTTATGTTTCGGCCTACAGCACGGTGGACGCCCAGGTTTCCTTCCATATTCCAAAAGCCAATGCGATCATCAAGCTCGGCGGTTCGGATATTTTTAACCATCGTTATCTTCAATATGCAGGCGGGCCCACCATCGGCGCATTGTACTATGCGGCCATTACGCTGGATGGATTATTGAAATGACGAAAACCAATCATATTGGCATTAGAACACTTCATAACGACACCGGCCAAGAACAGCAATCAACTGTTCCCCATCTTTCTCAAACTGGAAGAGCTTCAGTTGCTCATTATTGGCGGCGGCCATGTTGGGTTGGAAAAGCTGAGGGCTGTTCTGCAGAACTCTCCTGCTACTCCGGTTAAGCTCGTTGCCATCAGCATCGATGAAGAGATCAGGAAGCTGGCGGCAAGCCATCCTGCCGTGGAGCTGATCGAAAGGCCTTATCAAAGCAGCGATATCGACGAAGCGGATCTGGTTATTGCAGCAGTGAATGACCCGGAGCTGAGCAAACAGATTCGCGAGGATGCCAGGAAAAAACAGAAGCTGATCAATGTGGCCGATGCGCCCGAGCTCTGCGATTTTTACCTGAGTTCCATTGTGCAGAAAGGAAACCTGAAGATCGCCATTTCCACCAACGGCAAATCGCCCACCATCGCCAAGCGGCTCAAGGAAGCGATACAGCACATGATACCGGACGAAATGGAAAGCGTGCTCAACAACATGCATACCATCAGGCAAAATATGAACGGCGATTTCGGCGAAAAGGTAAAACAGCTCAATGAGCTTACCAAGGTGCTGGTGGCCAAGCAAACGGTGTTGAAATCGGGAGAAAAAAAATGGCAGCAGATCGTTAAATGGTGCCTGTTTGCTTTTTTCTTCATGATACTCGGGCATGCCGTACTGTATTATATTCCGCTCGGCGATATCGTGGACGGAATAAAAAGCATTCCGCAGTATATCGACACCAAATCCTTCCTCATTATGCTGCTCACCGGCTTCCTGGCCCAGATGGCCGATGGCTCGCTGGGCATGGGCTATGGAACCATATCCACTACTTTTTTACTGGCCAATGGTGTAAACCCGGCCATCGTGAGCAGCCGCGTGCATTCGGCCAGGGTTTTTTCGAGCGGGGTATCGGGATACAGCCATCACCGGTTCGGCAATATCAATAAAAAACTGTTCCGCACCATCGTCATTCCCGGCGTTATCGGCGCCATCATCGGCGCCTCGCTGGCTTTTTTCAGCCAGCGATATGCAGCATGGGTAAGGCTTCCGCTTTCCATCTACACTTTATACCTGGGCTATTATATCGTCAGAAAGGCGTTCAAAAAAAAGAAAAGGCAGGATAAAGTAAAAAAAGCCGGATGGCTGGCTTCTGTGGGCGGATTTCTGGATGCTTATGCCGGGGGAGGATGGGGCATGCTAGTCACCAGCACCCTGATCTCCAAAAGAAGGAACCCGCGTTATGTGATCGGATCGGTTTGCCTGGCCGAGTTCTTTGTGGTGCTGGCCAGCTCCATTACCTTTTTTATCTTCCTTAAAAGCATTCCGCTGGTAGACGTGGCCGGGCTTATTCTCGGCGGCCTCATTGCCGCTCCCATAGCGGCCAGGCTGGTGGGGAAGCTGCCGTTAAAAGCCATGTTCATCGCCATCGGCACCCTGGTTATCCTCACCAGCATCAATACTTTCTGGAAAGCCTTCGTTCAACTGTGATTTGGATTGGTGGATTACAAATCCTATATTTGTTCCCTGAAGTTATTTCACCTCATGCCCATGGCTCAAACATATAAAACCTGTTGTTGTTGCTGTTGTACAACCGCCATGGTTATTTTGGTGGAGGATAACCTCTATAGCTGATCAAAAACGCAATACATCATATTGAATAGCTCCACCAGATGTGGGGCTTTTTTATTTTAATCAATAGCATGGAATCCTTGACAGACACCTATTCGGCCATTGAACTGATCAGTAAGGTTCAGTCCATCGAAAACAAGATCGGCAATACGCCATTGCATCATATCAGCAAGCTCTTCAGCAAAAAAGGAGTGCATATCTATGCCAAAAAGGAATGGATGCAATTATCGGCCAGCGTAAAGGCAAGGGCCGCTTATTACATCATCCGCAATGCGGTTGAAAAAGGAGCGCTCGATCCCAAGAAAATATTGCTCGATGCCACCAGCGGCAATACCGGCATTGCATACGCCGCCATCGGCAAGGAAACCGGCATTCCCGTTACCTTATGCCTGCCGGAAAATGCATCCAGGGAAAGAAAGGAGCTCCTGCAATCATTGGGCGCCGAACTCATCCTCACCTCTCGTTTTGAAGGAACGGACGGTGCACAGGAAACAGCAAAGGAGCTTGCTTTATCCCATCCATCAAAATATTTCTATGCCGACCAGTATAAAAATGAGAACAACTGGAAAGCGCATTATTATACTACAGCGCCGGAAATTATGGCTGCGGTTCCGGGCATCACGCATTTTGTAGCGGGACTGGGCACTACCGGAACTTTTGTAGGAACAGGAAGAAGGCTGAAAAAAGCCAATCCCCTTATCCGGCTCATCTCCCTGCAACCCGATTCCGCATTGCATGGGCTCGAAGGATGGAAGCATCTGGAAACGGCCATGGTGCCCGCGATCTATGATCCTTCGGTGGCAGATGAAAATATCGAGATCAGCACGGAAGAAGCGTATGAGATCATCAAAGCAGCGCATCGGCATGAAGGGCTCTTGCTCAGTCCCTCTGCAGCGGCAAACCTGGCAGGCGCCATCCGCGTTGCCGGCCAGCTCGATGCCGGAACCATCGTAACGGTTCTTCCCGATAACGGCGATAAATACAGTGAAGTGCTCAATAAAATCTTGAAAATATGATCATCATTGAACCCAGGATGAGAGAACTGCTGACGGAAGATGCCGTGAACAGCTTTCCCGATGAATGCTGCGGCTTTATGTTCGGCGTGGAAAGTGAGGACGGGAACCGGATCATCACTGAAATACTGGTGGTGAACAATGCCAAGGAAGGAGATAAAAGAAGGCGTTTCGAGATCGCCCCGCTCGACTATATGAAGGCAGAGCAATATGCAGAGGAGCACAACCGCCTGCTGCTGGGCATCTATCATTCGCATCCCAACCATCCTGCCATTCCTTCGGAGCATGACCGCAAAGCGGCACAGCCTTATTTTTCCTATGTCATCATTTCCGTGCTGAACAATGAGATCATCACGCTTCGCTCCTGGCGGCTGAATGAAGCGGAACAATTTGAAGAAGAAAAAATCCTCGATTATCAATTCACGTAAAAAAACAATACACAACAACATGGCAACAGTGATCATTCCGACACCATTAAGAAAGTTTACCAATAATACGGCGAGGCTGGAAGTAAAAGCCGCCGATATCCGGGATACGATCCG
>CAYYZJ010000644.1:0-2114 GCA_964475615.1 uncultured Flavitalea sp.
GGCCCTGGTGCTGGGAGTGATCATCAATTATCTCGAAGCCGCCAAAGGCAACCCGTTGATCCTGTTCGTGGGAGTAATACTGGTAATGATGGCCATCATACTGAATGCCATTGCTTACGGCAAGGCTTCAAAAAAAAGCGGAAAAGTGCCCGCCAAGGGAATTATACTGGCTATTGTTGCAGGCGTTTTAATGTCGTTCTTTTACAGGTTCATTGCCGCTTCCATGGACATTGAAAATTTTTTTGCCCCGGCTGCCGGCAAGATGACGCCCTATACGGCGGTATTCATATTTTCATGCGGTATCTTCCTGAGTAATTTTGTGTTCAACAGCATTTTAATGAAGCGCCCGTTTGAAGGGCAACCTACAGGCTATGCTGAATATTTTAAAGGAAACTTATCCGTGCACCTGGTTGGTGTATTGGGTGGTTTGATTTGGGGAATGGGAAATTCGCTTAACCTGATAGCAGCCGGCAAGGCAGGCCCGGCCATTTCCTATGGCCTGGGCCAGGGAGCCACACTGGTAGCGGCATTGTGGGGAGTTTTTATATGGAAAGAATTTAAAGGCGCTTCAAAGACAGTTTCCTTTTTAATAGCAGGAATGTTTTTGTTATTCCTGGTAGGTATTGGGTGTATTATTTATGCGGGAGTGTAATTCAGTTAGTAATAAAAAACCGGAAAGACGACCGATTTTAATACCTGTTCTTCTATTTCAAAAATCTTTTACAGATTGGGCTGTATATAATTTTAAATTCTAACTTTTATTTTTTTATCTTTCAAACAACTTCAAATACTCCTCAAACACAAATATCCTGTTACGCTTATATCCTGTTTTCTCTTTCAATATCCTCAGATCATTAAAATCTTTAATCAAGGCATTGGCTGTTTGTTTGGTTATTTCCAGTTTGGTCATTACGCCGGAAACAGTAACCACAGGTTTACTGTACAGATAGGTCAGCAACGCTTTTGCATTCGGCAGCCGTTTTCCTAATGACACAATCGTATCTTTTTCCATTTTATCGCGGAGTGCAATAATTTTAGTAAATGTATCTATTGCATTTTTTGCGGTTTCAATTATACCCACTAAAAAAAATTTTAACCATTGCTCCATCTTGCCGTTCAAAGAAACAGCCATTAAATTATTGTAATAATGTTGCCTGTTCTTTTCAATAAAGTCTGATAAGTATAATGTAGGTTTATTCAATATTTTCTGATTGATAAGATATAATGTAATCAACAATCTTCCGATCCTTCCGTTACCATCCAAAAAAGGGTGTATCGCTTCAAACTGGTAATGCGCCATCCCAATCCTGATTAAATGTGGCACCTGGATATTGTCATTATTCAGGAATTTCTCCAGATCACTTATACAATCCGGTACAAGGGTATGGTGTGGTGGCACAAAGACTGCATCATTAATTGTTGCCCCTCCAATCCAATTCTGGCTGCTACGAAATTCGCCTGGCAATTTATTCTTTCCTCTTACACCTTTCAACAAAATTTTGTGTGCTTCCCGTATTAACCTCGAAGACAGTGGCAAGGTTTCCATTTTTTTAATGGCGTAATTCATTGCTTCAATGTAGTTCTGCACTTCCTGCCAGTCATCTTTTAATTCCGGATTGATATCTTTTGCTTCCAGTACTGCCTCGTCCATTTTTGTTCTTGTGCCTTCTATCCGGCTTGACTGAGTGGCTTCTTTTACAATATGCATTCGAATAAAAACGTCTACATCCGGAACAAAGGAAGAAAATGCATTAAGCTCTCCGAGCTTTAAATTGGCTTCCTCCAAAAGAGTAATTATTTCAGGCGATGTTATTATCCATTCTTTATTAATAGGATTAGGATTGAAACTCCTATACCCATATTGTTTGCTAAAAACTCCTGATCTGTAATCTTTTATATCCATTAGCCCGAATTTACTAAAAATTTCTATAGTCAAGGAAATTGAATTTTCTTTGACTATAGGAATCCATAGTCAAACAAAAAGCGGCAATCCTTAAAAAGGATCGCCGCTTAATTTTTCTGTGAGATATTCCTATATAGGAAAAATACTTGTAGCCTCGCCCAGAATCGAACTGGGATATCAAGTTCCGGAGACTTGCGTACTATCCATTGTA
>CAYYZJ010000645.1:0-6231 GCA_964475615.1 uncultured Flavitalea sp.
CGCAAACAAATGAAGCCCTTTCTCTCTTATAAAAACCCTTCTTTAGCGATTGATCTTATTGTCTTCGGTTATCATGAAACCACCTTATCGGTTCTATTGCTCAACAGAAACGAAGAGCCTTTCAAAGGATTCTGGACATTACCGGGTGGCTTCTTACAAATGGAAGAAACCTTCCAATCTACTTGCTCAAGAATATTAAAAACCAAATTAGGGATTGATGATTTATATCTTGAACAATTATATTCATTTGACGATCTTGAACGGGATCCCCGTGGCAGAGTAATTTCTGTAGCCTATTTCGCCTTAATCAACCCACAGAAATTTAAGATCGTTGCGGGCAATATGGCTAATGATGTAAAATGGTTTGCTATCAATAAAATGCCCAAACTTGGTTTTGATCATGCATTGATATTTCAGAAAGCATTACAGCGGTTAAAGTCCAAGATTTTGTATTATCCAGTTGGCTTCGAGCTTTTAGATGACTTATTCACGCTTCCCGAATTACATCAATTGTATGAATGCATTCTTGGCGTTGACTTGGACAGGCGGAATTTTAGAAGAAAAATACTTGATTCTGAATATATCATCAATACCGGGAAAAAAAGGGAAGGATTACAAAACAGGCACCCTGATCTTTACAAATTCAACAAAAAACTGAAGCCAAATAACTTCCAGCTCAATATTAGTCTATCATAGATATAATAAACGAAATAAAAACAAACCTTAAAATGAAAACAACCCCTATCTTATTAAAAGACGGTTATAAAGTCGGACATAAATTCCAATATCCTATTGGAACAACGTTAGTATACTCCAATCTTACTCCACGAAGGTCAAGGAATGCAACTGAAAACGAAATTGTATTTTTCGGGTTGCAATATTTTATAAAAGAATATCTAATCAATCAATTCAATGAATATTTCTTTAACAGACCAAAAGATGAAGTCCTTAAGCTGTATACAAGACGTATAGACAATTACTTGGGAAAAGACAGCATAACTTATACACACATCGCTGAACTTCATAGCCTTGGCTATTTACCTTTGGAGATCAAAGCATTACCTGAAGGAGCCTTGATTCCAATGCGTGTGCCCATTTTCACAATTAAGAATACCTTGCCTGAATTTTTCTGGCTGACCAATATGCTGGAAACATTGCTAAGCGCTATTCTATGGAAACCCTGTACATCGGCCACCACTGCATTTCAATATCTTAAAACATTTACCCGGTATGCAAAAGAAACGGTAGGCAATGACCTGGAATTCATTGCCTGGCAAGGCCATGATTTTTCATTTCGTGGCATGAGCGGCATTGAAGATGCAGTAATGAGTGGCGCCGCGCATCTGTTATCCTTTACAGGAACAGACACTATTCCAGCCATCGATTTCCTCGAAGAATATTACAATGCCGACTGTGAAAAAGAACTGATTGGAGGATCTGTACCCGCTACTGAACATAGTGTAATGTGTATGGGTACTCAGGAAGACGAAATTAAAACCTTTGAAAGACTGATAACTGATGTATATCCTTCAGGCATCGTGTCGATAGTAAGTGATACCTGGGACTTCTGGCAAGTAATCACTGAATTTCTTCCGGCACTGAAAAGCAAAATTTTATCAAGAAACGGTAAAGTAGTGATACGCCCTGATAGCGGAGACCCGGTTAAAATAGTTGCCGGGGATAAAGATGCTCCTTTAGGCAGCCCAGCATATAAAGGCGCTATAGAGTGCATGTGGGAAACGTTTGGAGGTACTATTACTGAAAAGGGTTATAAGCTTCTGGATGGTCACATTGGGCTGATTTATGGCGATAGTATTACTCCGGAAAGACAACATGAGATATTGGAGGGTCTGAAGCAAAAAGGGTTTGCCAGTTATAACGTAGTTCTGGGAATCGGGTCTTATACTTATGAGTATGTCACCAGAGATACCTACGGTTTTGCCATGAAAGCAACATACGGGGAGGTATACGGCATCGGCAGGGACATTTTTAAAGACCCGAAAACGGATGACGGTACAAAAAGATCAGCCAAAGGATTGATGCAGATTTTTAAAAATATAAACACTGGAAGATTAGAATGTAAAGATCAATGCACCTGGGAAGATGAAGCGCAAGGAGAATTAAAAACAGTGTTTAAAGATGGAAAGCTATTGATAGATTGGACTTTAAGTGAGATCAGGCAGAGACTGAAACAGTATTCAAAAAACGCATCAAATGAAGATTGAAACTGAAAATTATCAAACTGTATCCCAATCTCCGAGCTGGAATTATAATTAATATCAAATACTAAACAGTGAATGAAAAGCATAAAAAGGAAATAAGTAAATTTCTAAGCCTTGTTCTTAGACACAGTCCCGGCACAATCAATCTGGAGCTGGATGAAAATGGCTGGGCCGATGTAAAGGAATTAATATTGAAGGCAGCAAATCATAGTCGTCGTTTCTCACTGGAGGAACTTGAAGAAATTGTATTAACCAACGATAAACAGCGATTTGCATTTAACGAACAGAAAACTAAAATCAGAGCCAACCAGGGACACTCCATAGATGTTGCTTTAGGTCTTGAACGTCAAGAGCCTCCTGAGCTTTTATTTCATGGAACGGTGGAAAAATTTATAGCAAGCATCAAAGAGAAAGGTTTGCTCAAAATGCACCGACAGCATGTTCACTTAAGCGCGGACATAGAAACCGCAAAAAAGGTAGGCAGCAGGCGAGGTATTCCTGTTATTCTTAATATCAAAAGCGGCCAGATGTTCAGAGATAATATTTCATTTTATTTGTCGGAAAATGGGGTTTGGCTTACCGATCATGTGCCTGTAAAATATATCGATTTTAAATAGCTCAATCCCGATGTCAAGAACTTTTGTAATAGGAGATATACATGGTGCTTTAAGGGCATTGAGGCAGCTAATTACCAGGCTTGATCTTCAGCAAAACGACAATTTGATTTTTTTAGGAGATTATGTCGATGGATGGTCCGGATCGGCTCAAGTGATAGAATATCTTAAAGAACTGAGTAATGCCTATTCATGCATTTTCATTAAAGGAAATCATGACATTTGGTGCGAATCCTGGCTGAATGGTGATTCATCTAATACAGAATGGTTGTTTCATGGAGGCAAATCTACCATTGAAAGCTATAATGGAATGAATGAGAAGCAAAAAGAGGATCATTTAGCTTTCTTTAGCCGGATGAAACATTATCATATAGATTTAGCAAACAGATTATTTATACATGCCGGATTTTCTTCGATGCATGGGCCTGTAAAAGAACATTATGAAAGCAATTATTCGTGGGACAGGACACTCTGGGAAACGGCTTTAACTATGGATAAAAGAATAAAAAAGATTCAAAATTATACCCAAAGCGTCTGTTGCTATTTCATGAAATATATATAGGTCATACGCCAACCTTAAATTATGATATCGATATTCCAATGAATGCTTGCAATGTTTGGAATATAGATACCGGATCAGCTTTTTACGGTAAGCTCTCAGCACTGAATATAGAGACCAAAGAATATTACCAAAGCGATAAAGTACAAACTCTTTATCCAAATGAAAAAGGAAGAGAACTGTAACTAACGTTTAAAATAATTATAAACTACCATGAACTCAATAAACCTCATTTACGCCGAAAAATCAGACATATTTTTTAGAATAATGATATTCCCGGATGGTCAGCCTCATGTTAAAATTGATATTTCAAGTATAAGCAAGCTAAATATTAAAGAACCGTTACGGATATTCTGCAGAATAAGCAACCCAAATGATTTATTGATCATTCTATTTATAAAAAACACGCTGGATTACCTGGAATTCGAGCACATAGAACTACACATTTCCTATCTTATGGCAGCTCGTATGGATAGAATAATGCTTGATGGTGAGCCTTTTTCATTGAAAGTAATAGCAGCAATTTTAAATCAGGCTAATTTCAAAAAGGTGAAGATTTTTGACCCCCATTCAGAAGTATCTACTGCGTTAATAGAGCGGTCTTATTCCATTTCCAATCATCAATTCGTGAAGGATGCTTTGGACGATTATTTCAAAGAAAATCCGAAAGAACCGTTTTGTCTAGTTTCTCCAGATGCTGGTGCTTTAAAAAAAATACATAAACTCGCTCAATTCTTAAACCTGGAGAATATAGTCGAATGTACAAAAGAGCGCGACGTAAAAACCGGCGCCTTGACAAATTTTAAAACAACCGTTGGAGAACTTAATAATCAAACCTGTTTTATAATTGATGACATCTGTGATGGGGGAGGCACATTCGTCGGGACGGCAAAAATGCTTAAAGAAAAGGGGGCAAAGAAAGTAGTATTAATTGTTAGCCACGGTATATTTAGCAAAGGAACTCCACTCGAATTCGTAGACGAAATTTATACAACAGATTCTTACAGGACAATTGAAAACGTCAATTGCTTTTTAATAGAAAAATATATACCCTCACAATCTCAATAACAATTAAACTTGTAGAAACTATATTTGGAATTAGAAAATCAAATTCAACTTGATAGCCTAATAGCTCATACTTCAGATCAATAAAGCCCTAAGTTAGGGTTCATAAAAGTATTGGCCAGCCACATCCAGATTAGAGATGAAGATTTTCGACGCATCCATTTCACCTGTCACCTGGAAGTTTTTCCAGGAAAATCTTACTGCTAAAACTTCTTTAGAAAATGCCAATATTTTACTCCGATCTGTTTCAGGAATAGTTTGTTTTTTTGAAACGAAAACCGACTTACAAGAACTTAAAGAGAAAGTTTTTCAAACCAATATTCTTGTTGAAGAACCTGATAGAGCTGAATACGGCGATTTTCAAACTAACATGGATTTAGCGGTTAGTGTTGCCAATACTTATCCAAACATGTAGATGAACCAGAAATATTAATAGAACCAATGTGTGGAAGGGGAAATTTTATTCTTGCTGCTCTTAAAACATTTAACAATCTCAAAAAAGTTTATGGTGTTGAGATTTACAGGCCATATGTGAAGTAGTCAAGACTTAATCTGACAATTGGGATTAATTTTAAGTAACCACACTTATTAATCAACCCCAAAATGTCAGATTATGAATCAAGAATCTAAGTTAATCAAAACCAAGTTAGGCCTGCTGCATTTGGCCGAACATTTAGGCAATGTTTCCCAGGCATGCAAAGTAATCGGTTACAGCCGGGATAGCTTTTACCGGATAAAAGAACTGTACAATACAGGTGGCCAGGCAGCACTTCAAGAGATCAGCCGTAGTAAACCGGTGCTTAAAAATCGGGTAGAACCTGCAGTGGAAGCTGCTGTTGTAAAGATGGCCTTCGATTATCCGGCTTTTGGGCAGCAAAGAGCCAGTAATGAGCTGCGCAAGCAGAATATTTTCATTTCCCCCGGAGGAGTGCGTAGTGTTTGGCAGCGCCATGATCTGGAAGTTTTCGATAAGCGTTTAAAAGCGCTGGAAGCCCGTGTTGCCAGGATGGCATTATTCTCACCGAACCTCAATTGATGGCCATGGAACGCAAGAGGGAACGCCGGGAAGCCGTTGGTGAGATTGAAACCGAGCATCCAGGCTACCTGGGTTCTCAGGACACTTACTATGTGGGCAATATCAAAGGTGTCGGTAGAATCTATCAGCAAACTTTTATTGATACTTACACCCGGGTGGCTTTTGCCAAGCTCTATGAAACCAAGCATGCCATCACTTCTGCCGACCTGCTCAATGACAGGGTGCTTCCCTTCTTTGAGGAACAGCAAATACCCTTACTGCGGGTGCTCACCGACCGGGGAACAGAGTTCAAAGGCAAGCCCGAGCATCATGAGTACGAACTGTATCTGAGCATTGAAGGTATCGAGCATAGCAAGACGCAGGTGCGTTATCCGCAAACCAATGGGATCTGTGAAAGACTGCACCGCACTATGCAGGAAGAGTTTTAGGCTATTGCCTTCCGTAAAAGGCTTTATGACAACCTGGCCGACTTACAGAAGGACCTGGACGAATGGATGGTATATTACAACAACGAGCGATCTCACAGTGGCCGCTACTGCTTTGGCAAAACACCTATGCAAACTTTTACAGAATCCATTACCTTAGCAAAGCAAAAAATGTTGGATGAACTTCCCCCAGCAGCTTAAATATATCCTGACCCTATAAAACTAAAAATCCTTAGTTGTCAGATCAAGTAGTGACTATTACATGTGAGGCAATTTCGATATCACCTCTTTGTTGCCATATTTCCCTGAT
>CAYYZJ010000646.1:0-4896 GCA_964475615.1 uncultured Flavitalea sp.
TGTGCTGCGCGGATTGATGAGCTGTTCGGGGCTCAGCGACGATCCGCAGCGTTCGCACTGGTCGCCATAGGCATTGGGATTGCCGCAGACCGGGCAGGTGCCGGTGATATAGCGGTCGGCCAGGAAAGTCTTCGCTTTTTCGTCATAGAACTGCTCTGTTTCTTTTTCCTCGAACAGGCCGTCATCATACAGCTTTTTGAAGAATGCAGCAGCCGTTTCATGATGAATGGGATTGGAGGTCCGGGAATAGATATCGAAAGAAATGTTCATCTGTTCGAAGCTCTGTTTGATGAGCGCATGATATTTGTCGACCACCTGCTGTGGACTGATGCCTTCTTTCAGCGCGCGGATGGTGATGGGAACGCCATGTTCATCGCTGCCGCAGATGAAGCGGATATCTCTTTTCCGGGCTCTCTGGTAACGGACATAAATATCTGCCGGCAGATAACAGCCGGCCAGGTGCCCGATATGTACCGGGCCGTTTGCATAGGGAAGAGCTGCGGTAACGAGTATTCTTTTATATTGATCCATGCCGAGGTTTGCTTTTTATTATTGGGCAGTAAAGGAGTGCAAAATTACCGCAATCCGGAGCATTGCCCAAATGAGTATAATTGCTAACTTCAACGATATATGAACCGCAAGCATTTCCTTTCTTCCATGGCTACAGCAGGCCTGGCCCTTCCGTTTTCACGAATCAGCAGCCCAGAAGACCAGCATCCGTTCATCATTCCTCCATACCTGCGGCCCGGCGACAGGATCGGCATTACCTGCCCCGCAGGTTGTATTACCTTACCGGAGATTCAGCCGGCCATGCAGCAACTGGAAATATGGGGCTTTACTGTTCGGGTAGGCAACACCGTTGGTAAAAAGGATTTCACTTTCGGCGGAACCGATGAAGAAAGAGCAGCCGATTTCCAGGAAATGCTGGATGATCCTTCCATCAAGGCCATCTTATGCGGAAGAGGAGGATATGGCATGGTGCGCATCATCGACCGGCTCGATTTTACCCGATTCGCAAAAAAACCGAAATGGATCATCGGGTTCAGCGATATCACGGTATTGCATTGCCACCTCGGCCGGAATTTCAATATCGCCTCCATTCATTCCAAAATGTGCAACAGCTTTCCCGATAATATGACCATGGCAGAACCTGAACAGGCTGAATCTATTCTCTCCATTCGTGAAGCGCTGACCGGCGACCGGGTAGCATATCCGGTTGCGCCCAATCCCAACAACCGTAAAGGCATAGCCCAGGGGCCGCTGGTGGGCGGAAACCTGAAAACGATTGAAACATTGTCGGGAACAAGATCGGACATCCGGACAGCAGGCTGTATTCTTTTTGTGGAAGACACCGGCGAATACCTGTATAGCATTGACCGCATGTTCTGGAATTTAAAACGCACCGGCAAGCTCGACCGGCTGAAAGGCCTGATCGTCGGCGGATTTAAGGTAAAACCCGATGATCCCGGCGAAGAGTTCGGAAGAACCGTATACGAGATCGTGATGGAAAAAATGAAGGATTACGATTATCCTGTCTGCTTCGATTTTCCGGTCGGTCATCAGAAAAATAATTTTGCGCTGAAATGCGGAGTGAGGCATAGGCTGGAGGTTAAAGATGATAAGGTAACTTTGAGCGAACTGATATAATTAAGCAAACGAAGACAATGATCAAAATCCCCCCATACCTCCACCCCGGCGATACCATTGCCATCACCTGCCCGGCCGGATATATTTCAATGGAAAAGATCCAGCGCTGCATCGATACCCTGAAAGCCTGGGGCTATCCCGTGCGGATCGGCAAAACCCTGGGAAGCGATTCAACGAATTATTTTTCAGGAACCGATAAAGAAAGACTGGACGACTTTCAGCAAATGCTCGACGATGATGAGGTAAAAGCCATCCTCTGCGGCCGCGGCGGATATGGCCTCGGAAGGATCATCGACAAGATCAGTTTTAAACATTTCAAGCGGGCTCCCAAATGGATCATCGGCTATAGCGATATCACCGTGCTGCACGCACATATTTATTCCAATTATGGTATCGCCACCATGCATGCCCCGATGGCTTCTGCTTTTAATGATGAGCCTTTGAACGCCTTTGTGCATTCATTGAAAAATGCGCTCGAAGGACAGAAAATAAAATATCAATGCGACCCGCATGAGCTTAACCGCAAAGGCGAGGCGATCGGCGAACTGGTGGGCGGCAATCTATCCCTGCTGGCTCATCTTACAGGCACTCCGTCCGACATTAAAACAAAAGGCCGGATCCTTTTTCTTGAAGATGTGGGCGAATACCTCTACAATATCGACCGCATGCTGTATCAGTTGAAGCGCAGCGGAAAGATCGATAAGCTCGCTGCGCTGATCATCGGCGGATTTACAGATTCAAAAGACACCGAACGTCCTTTCGGAAAAACAGCTTATGAGATCATCAGCGATATCGTTCAGGAATATAAATATCCCGTGTGTTTCGGTTTCCCGGTCGGCCACTGGAAGGAGAACTATGCGCTGAAAATCGGACTGGGATATAAATTGAAAGTCTCCAAAAACAAGGTTATTCTCGAAGAATAAAAAAGCTACCCCGCTGCAGCGGGATAGCTTGTGAACAATGAACAAAAGTTTTTATACTGCTGCAATGCTTTCCTTGCTGTGCTGTTTCGGCATAGCCTGCTCCACATTAACGCCCAGCGCCTGTGCTACAGCCATGCCCAATCCGATGTCTGCCCGGAAGAAATGGCAAAGCTGGCGGTTGATGATCTCATCTTTCTTCGGCCCGTCAATGCCTTTCATTGCAAAGGCAATATTGCTTACCAGGTTTTTCCTGTCATAATCGCTCAGCACTTCGCGGTATAAAATGCCGGGCTGCGTGTAATGGTCATTTTCTCCGGGGGCGTTGCGGTCGTACCAGTCGGCAATATTGCTGTCGAGCTCTAAAGGCAGGCCCTTGTATTTTTCATCGGGCCTGATATTGTCGAAGCTGTTGGGATAATAATTGGGATTGCTTCCGCTGTTCCCATCTACGCGCATGAATCCATCCCGCTCATAATTGTTCACCGCATAGGGACATTTGTTGACCGGTATCTGTTCATAATTAACGCCAAGGCGATAGCGATGCGCATCGGGATAGGAGAGCAGTCTCCCCTGCAGCATTTTATCCGGCGAATAACTGATGCCGTCCACCACATGTGCAGGAGCGAATGCAGCCTGTTCCACTTCGGCAAAATAATTTTTCGGATTCTCATTCAATTCGAGCACACCCACATCGATGAGCGGGAATTCTTTCTGCGACCAGGTCTTGGTAAGATCAAAAGGATTGAAGCGGTAGTTTTTTGCCTGCTCGGGCGTCATCACCTGTATTTTGAGATGCCATTTCGGGAATTCGCCGCGGTCGATGGCTTCCACCAGATCGCGCTGGGCAAAATCGGGGTCTTCTCCTTTCATCCTTACGGCTTCATCGTTGGTAAAATTCTTAATGCCCTGCGCTGTCTTGAAATGGAATTTCACCCATACTTTTTCATTCTTGCTGTTGATCATGCTGAAGGTATGGCTGCCGAAGCCATGCATGTGGCGATAGCCGTAAGGCGTTCCGCGATCGCTCATGAGGAACATCACCTGATGCAGGCTTTCGGGGTTCAGGCTCCAGAAATCCCACATCATGGTCGGGCTTTTCGTATTGGTGCGTGGATCTCTTTTCTGGGTATGAATGAAATCGGAAAATTTCTTGGGGTCTTTGATGAAAAAGATAGGCGTGTTGTTGCCGACCAGGTCCCAGTTGCCTTCTTCAGTATAAAATTTGAGGGCAAATCCGCGCGGGTCCCTTTCGGTATCGGCAGATCCTTTTTCGCCGCCTACTGTTGAAAAACGCAGGAACACACGGGTCTGCTTGCCGATCTGGCTGAACAGGCGGGCCCTGGTGTATCGGGTGATGTCATGGGTAACGGTAAACGTGCCGTAAGCGCCGCTTCCCTTGGCGTGCACTACCCGCTCCGGTATGCGCTCGCGGTTGAAATGGGCCATCTTTTCATGTAAAATAAAATCCTGCAGCAATAAAGGACCACGCGGTCCTGCACTCATGGTATCCTCGTGATGATAGTAAGGAATACCCGAGGCGGTCGTCAGTTTCTTTTCTTCGCTCATAGTGATGGAGTTTAATGAGGAGATAAATGGATTCCATTCCAAATGTCACCCTTTTTTTCTGATCGGTAAAATTGATTAATTTTATCGTTTAATAGATTTATTCTATCTCCATGACCTTTGTTCAACTGGAATACATCGTTTCCATCGACCGCCACCGCCATTTTGCAACGGCGGCAGAGCATTGCTTTGTTACGCAGCCCACGCTCAGCATGCAGGTGCAGAAGCTGGAGGAAGAGCTGGGCATAAAAATTTTCGACCGCAGCAAACAGCCGGTCATTCCCACCGAAGCAGGCGCCGCCATCATAGAGCAGGCGCGGAAAATATTATCGGAGAAGAACCGGATCAACGAGATCGTTCAGCACAAAAAAGGAGTGCTGACCGGCGAACTGAGGATCGGCATCATTCCCACGCTGGCTCCTTACCTGCTGCCCCTGTTCGTGCAACAGTTCACCAGAAAACATGCACAGATCAAGCTGGTGGTTCATGAAATGACGACGGACATCCTCGTATCGCGACTGAAGGAAGGACGGATCGATGTCGGCATCCTGGTCACTCCGCTGCAGGAGAACGGCATTCGCGAGCACGTGCTTTTTTATGAAGAACTGCTGGCTTATGTATCCAAACAAAACGGCGTATATAAAAAAACATACGTGCTGGCCAAGGATATCGACCCGAACAAGCTCTGGCTGCTGGAAGAAGGCCATTGCTTCCGCTCGCAGATCATGAACCTTTGCGAGCTTTTTAAAGCCGGCAATGTGGG
>CAYYZJ010000647.1:0-5160 GCA_964475615.1 uncultured Flavitalea sp.
TTCAAACTGGGTTTCGGAAAAACTTCGCGTCCATACCTGCAGCGCGACGGATGGAATAAAGATATCAGCTATGAATACACGGCAGTAAAAGCAGCCAACGGAGAGATCGTGATAGCTCCCAACTGTCTTCAATGCCATGCCCAGGTATTCGACGGCAAATTGTATATCGGGCTGGGTAATACCACGATCGATTTCACCGGCAATCAGAAGCTCGATCCCAAAATGGCTGCTGCCGCAGAGAAGATGCTGAAGATCGCAGACCCGCGGAAATATGAAGCGGCAGAGCCTTTCCTTAAAGTGGTAAAGACAATAGGCGGACAATTGTACACCAAAGTGAGGGGCGTGAATGCCGCAGACCGCCTCGCTGCCCTTCTCGTAGCCCACCGCGATCCCAACACATTTGAATGGAATGAAAAGCCCATGCTGGACATTCCTGATGAAGTGGCCCCTACCGACGTGCCCGCCTGGTGGCTGCTGAAGCAAAAGCACGCCATGTTTTATAATGGGTTCGGCCGCGGCGATTTCGGCAGGTTCCTGATGGCCTCTAATCTGCTCACGGTGAACGATACGGCGGAATCGCGCGAGGTGGATTCCCATTTCAATGATGTGCTGGCCTATATCTATTCGCTGAAACCGCCGTCTTATCCCCATCCGATAAATAAAAAACTGGCAACCCAGGGCGGCATCCTGTTCGTGAAGAACTGCTCCAAATGCCACGGCCACTATGGTAACGGTGAGGAATACCCGAACTTGCTGATCCCCGAACAGGTCATCCGGACGGATTCCATGCTGTTCAGGAGCAATTATCAAAGTCCGCAGTTCGTGGACTGGTTCAACAACAGTTGGTTCGCCAAAGGCGATCATCCCGCCAGGCTGGAACCGTTCAACGGCTATATCGCTCCCCCGCTCGACGGCATCTGGATCACCGCCCCTTATTTGCACAACGGTTCAGTGCCCACGCTGGAAGCGGTGCTCAACAGCAAGGCCCGCCCCAGATACTGGTCGAGGGATTTCGACAATCCCGAATATGATTATGACAGAGTAGGCTGGAAGTATGCGGAACAGGATAGTTCCGGCGGAACTACCGTATACGATACCACGCTGCCCGGCTATGGAAACTACGGCCATACGTTCGGCGACAAGCTTACCGATAAGGAGAGAAAAGCGGTGATCGAGTATTTGAAAACCTTGTGAGATCACCTCTTCAGGCATGCACAGCATTTTTCTGGCTAAATTGCAGGGCAATAACATGCCCATTCTCCAGGAAACCATAGGATACAAAATCATTCACCAATGGTTCAAATCCAAAGGCCTTCATCCTTTTGCCTTCCAGGAAGAGGCCTGGCAGCACATCATCAACGGCAATTCCGGCCTGGTGAATGCACCTACCGGCTGCGGTAAAACCTTTTCCGTTTTTCTCGGCGCCATTATCGATTTCATCAACCGTCATCCCGATGAGTATAAAACGAGATCGAAGAACAAGCTGCAACTGCTTTGGATCTCCCCTTTGCGCGCACTGGCAAAAGACATCGGCCGCGCCATGGAAGAAGTGATCGCCGGGCTGGGCATGAGCTGGGTGGTAGGCATCCGCAACGGCGATACTCCGCTGAGCGAAAGGGATAAACAGAAAAGACAGATGCCTGAAGTACTGATCATCACTCCCGAAAGCCTGCATTTGTTGTTGGCGCAAAAAGGATATCCCGACCTGTTCCGCTCATTGAGATGGATCGCAGTGGATGAATGGCATGAGTTGCTGGGCAGCAAACGCGGCGTGCAGGTGGAGCTGGCGTTGTCGCGGATCGTGAATTTGGTGGACAATAAAGATCATCATCTTTCCATCTGGGGCATATCGGCTACCATCGGCAACCTGGAACAGGCGAGGGAAGTATTGCTGGCCCCGCTTGCTGCCGGTCGCGATCGATGGGCCGAAGTGAAGGCGAATATCAATAAATCCATCGTCATCGAATCCATACTTCCGGATGAGATCGAAAAATATCCCTGGGCAGGCCATCTCGGGCTCAGGCTCATTCATAAAGTTATTCCCATCATCCATAAAAGCAGAACGACGCTGATCTTTATCAATACCCGCGGCATGAGCGAGCGATGGTACCAGGAGCTGCTTAATGTAAGTCCTGACCTTGCTGGCGCCATCGCCCTTCATCATGGGTCTGTTGATTCCGACCTGCGCATCTGGGTGGAAGAAGCCCTGCACAGCGGCAAGCTCAAAGCCGTGGTCTGCACGGCAAGCCTGGATCTTGGCGTCGATTTTCGGCCAGTCGAGACCGTTATACAGGTAGGTTCGCCCAAAGGCGTGGCCCGTTTTCTGCAGCGTGCCGGCCGCAGCGGCCATCAGCCGGGAGAGACCAGCATCATTTATTTCTTACCTACTCATTCATTGGAGCTGGTTGAAGCCGCCGCCCTGAAATCGGCCATGCAGTTGAATTTTATCGAAAGCCGCGAGCCGATGATGCTTTGCTTCGATGTGCTGATCCAATATCTTTCCACGCTCGCTATTTCGGAAGGGTTTTATCCCGATGATGTTTTCCGGGAAATCAAATCCACCTATTGTTATAAAGATATGACGGAGCAGGAATGGAATGAGATCCTGCATTTCATCACAGCAGGCGGATCGGCCCTGCATCAATATGATGAATTTAAAAAAGTGGAAGTCGCCGGTGGCCTTTACAAGATCAACAGCCGGAGGATCGCCATGCGCCACCGGCTGCATATCGGCACCATCGTCAGCGATGCGATGATGAAAGTGAAGTTCATGAGCGGCGGATATATCGGCGTGATCGAAGAATATTTTATTTCCCGGCTTCAGCCGGGAGATGTATTCACGCTGGCAGGAAGGAACCTGGAGTTCGTGATGATCAAAGACATGACGGCGCTGGTCAGGAAATCCAGTTCCGCCAAATCGATCGTCCCGAGCTGGCAGGGCGGAAGGATGCCGCTCTCCGCCAATCTCGGCCTCATGCTCCGGAAAAAATTCAATGAAGCCATCATGCCCATCGCTGCCGGAAACCAGCGGTCAAAATCCAAACCGGATAATCGCGATATCGAACTGCAGGTGCTGGAGCCGCTTTTCCTGTTGCAGCAGCAGCTCTCGCAGATACCGCACGAAAATGAACTGCTGATAGAACATATCGAAACCAAAGACGGCTATCATCTTTTTGTATATCCTTTTGAAGGCAGGCTGGTGCATGAAGCCATGGCCGCACTGCTGGCCTATCGCATCAGCCGCATCGTGCCCATCAGCTTTTCCTTTGCGATGAACGATTATGGATTCGAGCTGCTGAGCGACCAGCCCATTCCGCTCGACGATACCAATGTGTACGAACTATTCTCTCCCGCCAACCTCAGCACCGATATCCATCGCAGCGTGAACAGCGCAGAAATGGCCAGGCGCAAGTTCAGGGATATTGCGGTTATCGGCGGACTGATCTTCCAGGGTTATCCCGGCGATTACAAAAAAGCCAGGCATCTCCAATCATCGGCTTCCCTGCTTTTCAATGTGTTCAGCGAATACGATCCGAACAACCTCCTGCTTCGCCAGGCTTATAATGAAGTGATGGAGCAGCAGATGGAAGAAGCGCGGCTGAGGAATATGCTGGAAAGAATTCAGCAAAGCCATATCGTCATTACTTTTCCCGAAAAGCTGACGCCTTTCTGCTTCCCGCTGAAAGTAGACAGCATGCGCGAAGACCTTTCTTCAGAAAAGCTGGAAGACCGCATAAAAAAAATGCAGATGCAATTGAACCGGTAACATTCTTGAATATATTTGCAGATGCATCCTGCATTTCCATACCGTATCAAGGATCAGCAGTTGTGGCTGTCTTCGGAAAGATCGATATTCTGGGAGGAAGAAAAAGCGCTGATCGTATCCGATCTCCATTTTGGTAAAACCGGTCATTTCCGCAAATCGGGAGTAGCCGTTCCGCAAACCGTGTACAAGGAAGACCTGCAGCGCCTGCTGGCGCAGTTACAATATTTCCAGCCGCGCAAGCTGATCATTGTCGGCGATCTTTTTCACAGTCATGCCAACAAGGAGCTGGAGCTGTTCAGGAAATGGAGGGAGAATTTTCCTGATCTCCTCATCCAGCTTATCAAAGGCAATCATGATATCCTGCACGACGATTGGTATGCGCAGGCCGGCATCGAAGTGAGCAATGAAAAATTATCGGTGAACAATTTCCATTTCATTCACGACATCACGGATATGTTCGGCTACCGGGCTTCTGCCGTCAGCTATTCTTTCTCCGGTCATATTCATCCCGGCATCCGCATCAATGGAATGGGAAAGCAATCGCTCTGTTTTCCCTGTTTTTATTTCGGAAAAACCTATGCCGTACTGCCTGCTTTCAGCCGCTTCACCGGATTGGCATTGATAGAACCGGAAATGAACGGCCATGTATTCGTCATCACCGCTGCAAACCCCGGCCGCGGCGAGCACTCATCCATCATCCAAATCCAATAATCGCCTCATCTGCAAATTCGCCATTCGCAAATTCGCAGATTAATTATTCATCCTCTTCTTCAGCACACTCACCTGATCCTGCAGGTTGCTCACGAGGCTGGCAAGCTGGTTCACATCCCAGCGCGGATTGGTGTTGGCCTTGCTGAGGATCATCTCGGCCTTCCATATCTCGATCACCTCTTCCGAATTGATCGTATAGGGCTGATAGCTGGTATTGTCGCTGATGAGGGTGAGCTTGTTTTTCTGTTTGTTGTTCTTCATCACCCTTTTGTACACAATGCCTTCATTGCGCGAAACAACAATATAGGTCTGGTTGCTTTTTACATCGTCCAGGTTATCCACTTTTTCACCCACGATCACGGAACCGCTAGGCGTAGGAAGCATGGAATCGCCCACGATCTCGAATGCGCGGTAATTGCCGGGGGCCAGCATGGGTAATGTAAATGTATTCAGTTCATCGAGGAATTCGGGATCGGCATAGCCGGCAAGATAGCCTGCCGCTGCTTTTACGGGCACCAACTGAATTTCATTGGAAGCAGCCGCCAGTTTCTGCGCCCTGCGTTTAGCCAGGTAACTGCCTCCTTTGGTTTCGCCCAGATCCTTGCGCAGCAGCTCATCGAGGGTCAGCTTAAAAATATCGCCCACCGTTTCCAGCACATCGATCCTGGGCTCGGCCCTTTCTT
>CAYYZJ010000648.1:0-1910 GCA_964475615.1 uncultured Flavitalea sp.
CCTTATCCGAAGTTTCATTGGCCTTGGCTTCCGCTTTCATCTTTTCCACTTCTTCCTTGCTGAGGCCGCTTCCGGCTTCAATGCGTATCTTCTGTTCCTTGCCGGTGCCTTTGTCTTTGGCAGTAACGTGCAGGATACCGTTGGCATCGATATCGAAGATCACTTCGATCTGGGGCACGCCGCGCGGAGCCGGCGGAATGCCGTCAAGGTTGAACATACCGAGGCTCTTGTTTTGGGAAGCCATCGGGCGTTCGCCCTGCAATACATGGATCTGTACGCCGGGCTGGTTATCGCTGGCAGTAGAGAACACTTCCGATTTCTTGGTCGGAATAGTGGTATTGGCATCGATCAGCTTGGTCATTACGCCACCCATGGTTTCGATACCCAGGCTCAGCGGAGTAACATCCAGCAGCAATACATCCTTCACTTCGCCCGTCAATACTGCGCCCTGTATAGCGGCGCCTATGGCAACCACTTCATCGGGGTTAACTCCTTTATTGGGTTTCTTGCCAAAGAACCTTTCAACGATCTCCTGTACTTTCGGGATACGTGTGCTGCCACCTACAAGAATTACTTCATCGATCTGCGAAGCGGTTAAACCGGCATCTTTCAATGCCTGCTCGCAGGGCTTTAAACATCTTTCAAACAAAGCATCCGAAAGCTGTTCGAACTTGGCACGGCTCAATTTCTTTACCAGGTGCTTGGGCACTCCGTCCACAGCAGTGATATAAGGCAGGTTAATTTCTGTTTCGCTGGAAGACGACAATTCGATCTTGGCTTTTTCCGCTGCTTCTTTCAAACGTTGCAAAGCCATCGGATCCTTGCGCAGATCCATGTTTTCGTCTTTTTTGAATTCATCGGCCAGCCAGTCCATGATGATCTTATCGAAATCGTCGCCACCGAGGTGAGTGTCGCCATTCGTCGATTTCACTTCAAATACACCGTCGCCGAGTTCGAGGATCGAGATATCGAACGTACCTCCACCGAGGTCGAATACAGCTATCTTTTCATCCTTGCCGGATTTATCCAGGCCATAGGCCAGGGCGGCTGCTGTAGGTTCATTTACGATACGGCGAACGTTCAGTCCGGCAATTTCACCGGCTTCCTTGGTGGCCTGGCGCTGTGCGTCATTAAAATAGGCGGGAACGGTGATCACTGCTTCAGATACTTCCTGTCCGAGATAATCTTCGGCGGTCTTTTTCATTTTTTGCAGGATCATGGCGCTGATCTCCTGAGGAGTATACTGGCGCCCGTCAATGTCAATACGGCAAGTATTATTGTCACCCTTCACCACTTTATAGCTCCAGTGACTGATCTCATTTGTCACTTCGTCGTAATGGCGGCCCATAAAGCGCTTGACCGACATGATGGTATTCACCGGGTTGGTTATGGCCTGGCGCTTGGCCGGGTCGCCCACCTTGCGTTCCCCGTTCTTGAGGAAAGCCACTACCGAAGGCGTTGTACGGCGGCCTTCGTCGTTGGCGATCACGACGGGTTCATTACCTTCCATCACGGCTACGCAGCTATTGGTGGTACCCAGGTCAATTCCTATGATTTTTCCCATATAATTAATCCTTTTTAAGGTTAGTAAATCGTGTTGTCCTGAATTCATTCAATCATTATGCCACGGAAAGGGGGAATGAAAAATTGGCAGGCCAGGAAATTTGAATTAAATATTAACCAGATGGAAAGAGAAACCACCAGGCTATAACAATTATTTAGTATTTTCGTTATTGTTGAAACTATTTCCCCCTAGCCTTAATGAGAGAAAGAATATTTTTATTTTATTTTTTAATTCTTTCCCTGACTACTGCTTTTTCACAGAAAAATCAAAATAGTCATATTTTAGGTACTGTATCAGCAAGCTTTACCATTCCAAACGATATTTGTGCAAATTCACCTGTTCAGAT
>CAYYZJ010000649.1:0-5978 GCA_964475615.1 uncultured Flavitalea sp.
TTGCATCACTTTTACCCGGATATTTCTTCTGCTGATCATCTGATAAGAACTGTTTTGAAGCTGCGAAGATAGGGGAAAATGGGATGCGGGATGCGAGAGGCGAGGTGCGGGACGGGAGATACGGGATATGGATGTGAAAAATTGGCATTAAGGATTGAGTTACTGTCAACTGGCGAACAGGGAACTGTCAAGATTTTCAGGTGCTGACTGTCAACAATTCAATTTTTGTTCTTTTTGTCCGGTTTGGTATAAAATTTAATATACCTTTGCGAGCCCTAATCCTAATTGGGTATATAATCTTTTCACCAATCAAAATCAATACATTATGGCTAATTCGAAGAAGTTAAGCGTTACTCCGCTACACGACAGGGTAATCGTGAAGCCGGCTCCTGCCGAAGAAAAAACAGCCGGCGGTATCATCATCCCCGATACAGCAAAGGAAAAACCCCAACGTGGCACTGTGGTAGCTGCCGGCCCCGGTAAAAAGGACGAACCGGTTACCGTTAAGATCGGAGATACCGTGCTGTACGGAAAATATTCCGGTACGGAAATACAAATCGAAGGCGATGATTTCCTGATCATGAGGGAATCGGACATTTTAGCAATTGTATAATTTGAAAATGTGAAGATGTGCTAATTTGAAAATTAGTACGCCTTCAGCTTTTCAAAGAATTTTCAAATTTTCAAATTCACAAATTTTCAAATTAATAATTATGGCAAAACAACTTTTCTTCGACATCGAAGCCAGAAATAAAATGAAAAAAGGCGTTGATGTCTTAGCAAACGCGGTGAAAGTGACTTTAGGCCCGAAAGGCCGCAATGTTGTGCTGGAGAAAAAATTCGGCGCACCTTCCATCACCAAGGATGGCGTTACCGTGGCTAAAGAAATTGAACTGGAAGACCTGATTGAGAACATGGGCGCCCAGATGGTGAAAGAAGTGGCTTCCAAAACAGCCGATATCGCCGGCGATGGCACCACTACTGCAACTGTTCTTGCCCAGGCTATTATCAGCGAAGGATTGAAAAACGTAGCTGCCGGCGCCAATCCCATGGATCTGAAACGCGGTATCGACAAAGCTGTTGAAGCAGTAGTCGAAAACCTCAAGAAACAGTCGCAGACCATCGGCAACGACAGCAAGAAAATACAGCAGGTGGCTGCCATCTCCGCCAACAATGATGAAACCATCGGTAAACTGATTGCCGAAGCTTTCGGTAAAGTAGGCAAGGAAGGCGTGATCACCGTTGAAGAAGCAAAAGGCACCGACACTACCGTTGATGTGGTTGAAGGTATGCAGTTCGACCGCGGTTATCTCTCCGCTTATTTCGTTACCAACAGCGAAAAAATGGAAGTGGAGCTCGACAGTCCTTACATCCTGATCTACGACAAGAAGATCTCTGCCATGAAGGATATCCTCCACATCCTGGAAAAAGTAGCCCAGAGCGGACGTCCGCTGCTGATCATTGCTGAAGACCTGGAAGGCGAAGCACTGGCAACCCTCGTGGTAAACAAACTGCGCGGTACGCTGAAAGTGGCTGCTGTAAAGGCTCCCGGCTTCGGCGATCGCCGCAAGGAAATGCTGCAGGATATCGCAATCCTCACCAAAGGCGTTGTGATCAGCGAAGATCAGGGTTATAAACTGGAAAATGCAGACCTGAGCTACCTCGGAACCGCTGCTTCCATCACCATCGATAAGGACAATACCACCATCGTTGGCGGCAAGGGCAAGAAAGAAGATATCACTGCCCGTGTTAACCAGATCAAGGCCCAGATCGAAACAACCACTTCCGATTACGATAAAGAAAAATTGCAGGAACGCCTGGCCAAGCTGAGCGGCGGTGTTGCTGTGCTGTATGTAGGCGCTGCCACTGAAGTGGAAATGAAAGAAAAGAAAGACCGTGTGGATGATGCCCTGCATGCAACCCGCGCAGCCGTTGAAGAAGGTATCGTTCCCGGCGGCGGCGTAGCTTATATCCGTGCAATAGAAGTGCTGGAAAAACTGAAAGGCAGCAATGAAGATGAAACAACCGGCGTATCTATCGTAAAGAGGGCTTTGGAAGAACCCATCCGCCAGATCGTGATCAACAGCGGTATTGAAGGAAGCATCGTAGTACAGAAAGTAAAAGAAGGCAAAGACGATTACGGTTTCAATGCCCGTACCGAAGTATACGAAAACCTCTTCAAGGCCGGTGTTATCGATCCCACCAAGGTTACCCGCATTGCACTGGAAAACGCAGCTTCCATTGCAGGCATGTTGCTGACCACCGAATGCGTGATCGCCGACAAGCCCAAGAAAGAAGAAGCTCATGTTCATCCGGGCGGCGCTCCGGGCATGGGTGGAATGGATTACTAAGCAAGTTCAAACCATCTATTCTATAAAGATCCCGCTCCTGGAGCGGGATCTTTTTTTATCGTAACTTAAATAGCTATGATACAAAGCTGGCTGGCATTGGGCGATTCATATACCATCGGCGAAGGAGTGCCTGAAGGGGAAAGATATGCGGTGCAAACAATAGCGCAACTGAAAGATAAAGGCATTCATTTCAGCAACCCGCAGATCATCGCTACTACGGGATGGACAACGGCCGATCTGCTGCGAGCGCTCAACAAGGCTTTGCCCGAAGATCATTATGATATCGTAAGCCTGCTGATCGGGGTGAACAATCAATACCAGGGCAGAAGCCAAGCTGAATATGAAACAGAATTCACTGAGCTGCTGCAGCGATCCATATTGCTTGCCGGCAACAGGCCCGGTCATGTTATCGTGCTGTCCATTCCCGATTATTCAGTAACGCCTTTCGGGCAGCGAACAGGCCAGGCAGCACGAATAACAGCAGAGATCGATGCATTCAATGCCGTCAATAAAAAAATATCCGTAAACTTTGGGGTAAATTATGTCGATATCACCGCTGAAAGCAGGAAGGCCGCCGGTGACCCTGGGCTTATTGCAGAAGATGAGTTGCATTATTCCGGCAAAGCGTATGCGCGTTGGGCCTCGCTGCTGTCACCCCGGATCGGAAGGATCATTGCCGGATGATCATTTACTTTTCGATACGATATCCGCGATCGTCTTTTTCTCCAGTATCTTCAGATTGGCATCGCGCACCTGCGTCATCACTTCATGCAGCCCGCAGCATTTTTCATCACAGTTCTTACATCGTTCATAAAAATACAGGCTCACACAGGGCAGTAATGATATGGGGCCGTCGAGCAGCCGCATAACGGTGGCCAGATAAATATCCTTCGGGTTCTTGGCAAAATAATAGCCGCCTCCCTTTCCCTTCTTGCTTTCCAGTATGCCTGCCTTTCTGAGCTCGAGTAGGATGTTTTCTAGAAATTTCAAAGGGATCTTCTTCTTTTTTGCAATTTCGGCGATCAGTACCGGCTCGCCCTTGTCTTTCTCGGCCAGGTACATCAGGGCCTGAAATGCATATTGCGATTTTTTAGAGAGCATTCATTATGGTTTAGCGCACAAGGTAAAATTTTTCCTAAAAACCCAGCACCTCCTTCATGCTGAAAACGCCTTTTTTGTTTTGGATGAATTCTGCGGCCAGCACAGCCCCGTAGGCAAAGCCCTTGCGGGTATGCGCCGTATGGATGATCTCGATATCGTCGATCGGGGAGCTGTACCTGACTTTATGCGTTCCCGGAGCAGGGTCGATGCGTTCGCTGATGATCTCCAGTTCTTCGGGATTATCGCTGATATGGTTCACCCATGTTTTTTTGCCCGGCAATGCTTCCAGTATCTGTTCGGCCAGGGTGATGGCCGTTCCGCTGGGCGCATCCTTTTTCTGGGTATGATGTATTTCAATGAGGCTGGGCTCATAACCGGGATGGGGCTTCATCAGGGATGCCAGCTTTTTGTTCAGCTCGAAGAAAATATTCACCCCGATGCTGAAATTGCTGGCATATACAAAAGCGCCATGATGATCCTCACAAAATTGTTTGGCCTCATCATATTTATCGAGCCAGCCGGTAGAGCCGCAAACGAGCGGGATGCCTGCTTCCAGGCATTTCATCACATTCCCGAAAGCGCTGTGCGGGCCGGTGAATTCAATGGCCACATCCGCTTTCGAGAGGTTGGAAGCATTGAGCTCATCGAGATTATCGAGGTCGATTGTCAACACAATGGAATGGCCTTTCTGAACCGCGATCTCTTCAATGGCTTTTCCCATCTTGCCATAACCGATCAGGGCGATCTTCATGATGAATTGTTTTGATTGATGAAATTAAAATAAAAAGCTGAACGCCGGACGCTTAACGCAGAACGCAGAACGCGAAAGGCCTGGAAATGTACTGCGTTACGCGTTTAGCGTTAAGCGTTCAGCATTAATTGGTATCAATAAGTCTTGTCTTCCCTTTATGAATATTGAAAACAAAGCTGATGCCTGCTGCATTGACGCCGGGAAAAAAAGTGGGTTCGATATGAAGGCTCAGGTCGCTGTTCACATTGAAATCCTTCAGGTGAGCATCAACGGTAGCATCCACGATATTGAGGCCCCAGAACAATAGAAAGAACAGGGCGGAATAGTCCTGGTCTCGCCGGAACTCATCGCGGTAATTGGCTACACTGGTGGAGATTCCATTGTCGACAAAATAACGCAGCTTGGGATCCACGCGGTTGATGCTGTCCTGGTTCTGGGTTTGCGAGGTGATTACCGCCAATGCATACTGGCATTTCTTATACCAGCTTTTATTATAAGTATAAGTATAAGCAGGGATGCCCAGCGCAGCATATACCAGCGGAAGCTTCCAGTATTTTTTATTGTAGATCTGTCCCAACCCGGGGCATATTGCAGAATAGAGCGTAGCCTTTCCCGGGTCGTGCTTTTTTTTGACGGCGCTGTCTTTTTTCTTCGGCTCTGTTTTTTTGACGAGGGAATCGGTCTTAGCGGCCAGGGAATCCTTTTGCTGGCAATACGCTGCCGTTTGCAGCAAGGCCAGGCACAGGACTATGAAATACTTCGCCATCTTCATGCAGTGGATGCTTAGTTGACCGGAACACCCAGTTGATCCAGGATTTTATTCAGTTCCTGGAGGGAATAATACTCAATCGAAATGCTGCCGCTTCCTTTTTTGCTGTGATTGAGCTTTACCCGGGTGCTGAAATGAGACGCTAAATTATCTTCTATTTTTTTGAAGACTGCGGGCAGCGAGGGTTTTACCGAATCTTTAACAGCAGGCTGGCTCTTGTACAGTTTTCTGACCAGCTCTTCGGTTTGCCGAACGGAGAGATCCCTGCTTTTGATCTCCTTAAAAAGATAAAGCTGCTTGTCGACCGTATCCACATTGATGAGCGCGCGGGCATGGCCCATGCTCAACTGGTTATTGCGAACAGCCACCTGGATATCGGGCGGCAGTTTCAACAACCTGATATAATTGGCTACCGTGCTTCTTTCCTTGCCCATGCGTTCGGCCACCTGCTCCTGCGTATGGTTCAGCTCATCCATCATGCGCTTGTATCCAAGCGCAATTTCCATGGGATTGAGGTCTTCGCGCTGCAGGTTTTCCAGCAGGGCCAGCTCGAGCAATTGCTGGTCATTGGCCTGGCGGACATAAGCGGGAATATCCTTGAGGCCGGCGATCTTCGATGCGCGGAAACGGCGCTCGCCGGAAATGAGGCGGTACTTGCCTCCCACCATCCTGGCCAGCGTTACGGGTTGAATGATATCGTGCAGTTTGATGGATGCAGCCAGCTCGTTGAGCGAAGCTTCATCGAAATCATGCCTCGGCTGACGGGGATTGGTTTCAATCTGATCGAGCGGAATGCGCAGGATGCTGGTGGCCGCTTCCACCACGGCATGCTTCAATTCACCTGCAGGCGTTTTGAGATCCTGGTCGATGCTTTTCAACAGGGCATGGATTCCTTTTCCCAATGCCTCTTTATCTTTTCTCGGCGTTGTCATGCTTTTTAGTTAAGGTGTAGGGTAGAAGGTGTAAGGTGTAAGGTATAGTGCCTTTTTTGCCTTTTACCTTCTAC
>CAYYZJ010000650.1:0-4766 GCA_964475615.1 uncultured Flavitalea sp.
AATGCTTTTTTATCCAGGATCAGGTGATCGGCGGGGGCCACGATCAGCAGTGCATCAGGATCTTTTTGCTGAAGCTTGAAAGAAATGTATGCGATGCAGGGTGCAGTATTTTTGCGCGATGGCTCGCCGAGGATGTTTTCCTTTTTCAGCTCGGGAAGCTGTTCCTTTACAATGCCCACATATTCCTGCGATGTGACCACATAGATATTCTCGGGTTTTATGAAGGATGCGAACCGTTCATAAGTGGCCTGGATCAGTGTTTGACCGGTACTGAGGATATCCAGGAATTGCTTGGGGTAGTTTTGACGGCTCATGGGCCAGAAGCGACTGCCGATCCCGCCTGCCATGATGACTACATAATGATGTGCATTCATAATTCTCGGTTAAATAATACCTTCCCTGATCAGGTCGTGCAAATGTATGAAACCTGCATATTGCTTCCCGTTGGTCACTACCAGTTGCGAGATGTCGTGCTGCCTCAGCACGTCGAGCGCTTCTATGGCCAGCGCTTCTGCGCCGATGGTCTTGGGATTGGTTGTCATGATGTCTTTAGCCTGTATTCCATCCGGCGAAACGTTTTTTTCCAGCATGCGCCGCAGATCGCCGTCAGTGATGATGCCGAGCAGATGATTGTTCTCATCGGTAACGGCAGTAGCGCCCAGCCGCTTTGAGGTCATCTCCATGATCACTTCCTTCAGCGAATGGCCGGGCTGAACCCTGGGCTGCTGGTTATGAATATACAGATCCTGCACCCGCAGGTATAGCCGTTTTCCCAGCGTGCCTCCCGGATGGAATTTCGCAAAATCGTCGGTTCCGAATCCATGCACTTCCATCAGGGCCACTGCCAGTGCGTCGCCCATGACCAGTTGGGCCGTGGTGCTGCTGGTGGGGGCCAGGTTATTGGGACAGGCTTCCTGCGATACGGTTGTATTCAGAAAAATATCGCATTGTTTGGCCAGCAGCGACTGGTCATTGCCCGCCATGCCGATAAGGGTATTGCCGAAATTCCGCAATAGCGGGATCAGCACCTTCACCTCGGGGCTTTCGCCGCTTTTGCTGATCACCATTACGATATCCTGCTCCTGCACCATGCCCAGGTCGCCATGAATGGCATCGGCCGCATGCATAAAAACGGACGGAGTGCCGGTAGAGTTCAGGGTGGCCACGATTTTTTGGGCGATGATGGCGCTTTTGCCCACCCCGCTGACCACCAGGCGGCCGGAAGCCGAAGCGATGGCCTCGACGGCTTTTACAAATTGATCATCAATGTATTGACGAAGGTTTACGATGGAATCGGCTTCCAGTTGCAATGTGCGGAGAGCGGCTTCTTGTATGGATTGCTTCGTCATGAATAAGGCGCAAAATTAGGTTTTCCTGCCGGCAAATTCAGGGCGCTTATGTCAAATTTTTAACAAAATCGGCTTTCCCCTACACCCGTTTTTTTGTAATTTCGCTCACCCTAAAAAACAGGCATCCACCAATCCGCACACGTGAATAACAAGTTCCAACGATTCAGGATATTTTCATTATCTTAAATAGTTCTGAACACCCCAAACCGTGTGAAGGAAAATTATTGAGCATGGCAACAATCGCTTCTAAATCTAAAAAACCCGCAACCAAAGCCCCAAAAGCAACCGGTAAATCAGGCAAAAGCAAGGCAACAGTTCAACTCCTGGCACAATTGCAGGAACATTTCGGATTCGACGCTTTCAAAGACAACCAGGATTCCATCATCCAATCTCTTTTATCGGGCAAGGATACTTTTGTGATCATGCCTACGGGCGGAGGGAAAAGCCTCTGTTACCAGTTGCCCGCCATCATCAGCGAAGGAGTGGCCATCATCGTGAGCCCCTTGATTGCGCTGATGAAAAACCAGGTAGACCTGGTACGAAGCTACAGCAGCAAGGACAATGTAGCGCATTTCCTCAATTCCACCCTCAATAAAAAGCAGATCAGGGAAGTGCATGACGACCTGCTGAGCGGTCATACCAAAATGTTATATGTGGCCCCGGAAACGCTCACCAAGCAGGAGAACCTCGAATTTTTCAGCGACCTCAGGATATCATTTTTTGCAGTGGACGAAGCCCACTGTATTTCGGAATGGGGACATGATTTCCGTCCCGAGTACAGGCGGCTGCGCGAGATCATGGATCAGATCAATCCCGATGTTCCGGTAATTGCGCTAACGGCAACGGCTACCCCAAAAGTGCAGAGCGATATCATCAAGAACCTGGGCCTGCGCGACCCGGCCATTTTCCTCTCTTCTTTCAACCGGCCCAACCTGTATTATGAGATCCAGCCCAAGATCAAGAAGGAAGAGACGATCAGGAGCATCGTGAAATTCATTATCCAGAATAAAGGCAAAAGCGGTATTATTTATACGCTCAACCGCAAAACCACAGAGGAGCTGGCCGACATACTCATGGCCAATGGCATCAAGGCAGTAGCTTATCATGCCGGGCTCGACAGCAAGCTGCGTGCAGAGCGGCAGGATCTTTTTTTGAATGAGGAAGTGCAGGTGATCGTGGCCACTATTGCATTCGGGATGGGCATCGACAAGCCGGATATCCGCTTCGTTATTCATTATAATATCCCCAAATCCATCGAAAACTATTATCAGGAAACCGGCCGTGCCGGCCGCGACGGGCTGGAAGGCAAATGCATTCTTTATTATTCGCATAAGGATGTGGCCAAGCTGGAGCATTTCATGAAGGACAAGCCCCTCAGCGAAAGGGAAGTAGGCGCCCAGCTTATCAATGAAACAGTAGGCTATGCCGAAAGCGGGGTTTGCCGCCGTAAAGTGCTGATGAGCTATTTCGGCGAAGAGTATGATACTGAAAACTGCGGCAACTGCGACAATTGCCTGCGTCCCAAGGAAAGGGTGGAAGCCAGGGACAATGCGGTCAAGGTATTGAAGGTGATCAAGGCCCTGGACGAACGTTTTGCAACAGACTATACGGTGAATATCATTATCGGCAGGCTGACGCCGCAGGTGATGATGTTCCGTCATGAAGGCATTGCGGAATTCGGCATCGGCAAGGACGAAACGGATTATTACTGGGGTTCGCTGATCCGCCAGCTTTTGCTGGAAGGATTGATCAAGAAAGATATTGAAGAATACGGCGTGCTCAAATTCACCAAAAAGGGATTGGACTTTTTAAAGAAACCGAAATCCTTCCTTATTGTGCTCAATAATTTATTCGAAGAGGCCAATGAGGATGATGATGAGGATGGCGCCGAAACTTCGGGTACTGCTGCCAGTGATGAACGTTTGTTCGGGCTGCTGAAAGACCTGAGGCAGAAAGAGGCCAAGAAGAAAGGGCTCCCTCCTTTTGTGATCTTCCTGGAAAACTCCCTGCAGGACATGGCCACGCTTTATCCCACTACCATAGAAGAGCTCGAAAGATGCCAGGGCGTAAGCAAGGGCAAGGCCCTGCGTTACGGCAAGCCGTTCATAGAGCTTATTGCAAAATATGTGGAAGAGCACGATATTGAAAAGCCCGATGATTTTGTGATGAAGAGTGTAGTGAACAAGAGCGTGAACAAGGTGTATATCATTCAACAGGTAGATAAAAAGATACCGCTCGAAACCATTGCCAAGAATAAAGACATGCGCCTGGACGCCCTGCTGGAAGATATGGAGACCATTGCCGCCAGCGGCACCCGCCTGAACCTGGGCTATGCCATCGATGAAATGCTGGATGAAGATGAGCAGGATGAGATCATCGATTATTTCAAAAGCTGCCAGACAAGCAGTCTGCAGGTAGCGCAGCAGGAGCTGTCAGGAAGCAATTTTACCTGGGAGCAGCTCAAGATCATGAGGATTCAGTTCCTGAATGAATATGGAATGTAAATTTAATGTGCGGATGTGCGAATGAAGGCTGATTAGGGGTTTTTGAGTAATTTCCACATTAAATTCGCACATTAGTCATTCGCACATCCGCACATTAAAAAGTTTCCGTAACTTAAACCAACCAAAAAAACCTTTCTATGGCAACAAGAACAACCCACCGCAGCGTAGCCGGCAAAAAACTCTATGCCGTCAGAGACGCCAAAGGACGATTTGTAGACATCCAGACTTATGAGCGTGCTCACCGCGCCGACCTGAAAAGGAAGAGCAAGGCGGAAAAAGGAAAGAAATAATTAAGCCTTTTTTAACGGAATTCCCTATTTTTGCTGCCCCGCTAACGCCAAGGTTTCAGCGGGCGAGGCTAGGGTTTTTGTGTTTAGATGCAGTAAAATAAGGTGCGGTAGCTCAGTCGGTAGAGCAAAGGACTGAAAATCCTTGTGTCGGCGGTTCGATCCCGCCCCACACCACGGGTTTAATTATAACGCTTTGTAAATTAATATTTTACAAAGCGTTTTTCTCTGCATTTGCATGAAAACGGTCAAAGCTTCTTCATCTTTTACATATAAAATAATCAGCATTGCGCTGGCGAGACCAAGGCTCAGTCCGATGACATTTATAAAAGAATACTTCATTCCGTTCTCAAACTATTCACCGGGTTTGCCATTGCTGCTTTGATTGATTGAAAGCTTACTGTTATCAATGCAATCAATAAAACCAACAAACCCGATGTTATAAACAGCCACCATGACAGCTGAATGCGATAAGCAAAATTTAGCAACCACTTATTCATCGCATACCAGGCAACAGGTATGGAAATAAAACAGGCGAGCAAAACAAGTTTTAAAAAATCGCCAGATAAAATAACAACAATACTGTTTGCACTTGCCCCTAACACTTTTCTTATACCAATTTCTTT
>CAYYZJ010000651.1:0-3426 GCA_964475615.1 uncultured Flavitalea sp.
TCATGTACAAATATTTTGAGAGGTTAAAACTTTTCCGGTTTCAGCAATACATATAAAAGGTAGATGAACACCAGGATCGATAAAATCAGTAGTACGTTGAACATGATTTTGATGTTTAGATTTTTTCGAAGAAATCAATGGACTTGAAAAATATCGCGAAGCAGATAAGGCCCACCACCAGGAGAATGAATGTTATTAGCATAATATGAAGGTTTTAGTGAAAAAACGATTTGATCTTCCAATACAGAACAGCAAGGGCCGACAGGGCCATTATCCAGGCCAGCAGAATTACCAGAATGTCTTTTATATTCTCCTTGCCTTTGCTCATGTTCCACCGGGTTTGCCTAACCACGCAACAGGTGATAGATGATCCCCGACACAACGATGAGGCCGTATATGCCCAGCAAAAGATGAAAGGGAGTTGTTTTTTCCCCGATCGATCTGAAAAATGTTTTCATTTTAATTTTTGAGTAGAGATACACCAAAGACATGCCTAACCGGGAGCGGAACAGTAGTTACAGTGCAAGGAATTGGCTATTATAAAATTGCAGTAATACCTGACATTATTGTCCAACCCATTTGTTCCTCCTGCCCTACCAAAATGGAAAATGGATTTTCAAAATGGCAGGGTACGGATAATTATGGTGAATCACTTAAAAGCTCCGGCAAAAGGATGCCGTTATTTTTCTTTCACCTGAGGATCAATATGAATGCGTTTATCATGGCCAGGCGGCATGCCTTTGGCATTGATATGGTACTGATTGCCGCATAAAAAATCAGTAACCGTTATGATCAGTCAATATCAGGTTCCGGTTTTACTTGCACATAAGTTACCGGAAATAAAATCCGAGCTGCAACAGGTATCGCCCAATGGAAATATTTTTAAATCGATCGAAGTAATGGCCGATTATACCAGAAGGATGGCTATGGAACGTCATTTCGACAAGGCCGAGAAGTGCATGAAGCTTGCAGATAAAATGTATGCCAAAGGAGATGCCCGCGTGAAGACGGCAGTGGAAAATGTTTTCGTGTATTCATTTTCCACGATGATGGCATGCTGCAATATTGTGGAATGGAGAATGCTTCAATCCTTCATGCCGGTTGGTTTATATACGCTCTACATGAAACAGGTACTAAAATCATAGGTAAAGAGGCTGATCCGTTTTTGTATCAGCATTTGGTTTTAAGGGCCGTCCCGTTCCCGGGATGGCCGTTTTAATCAGTTATTAATCATACGGGTTTACCAGCAGCAAACCGGGGATGTTTTTGAAGTCGCTTGTATTGCGCGAAAGTAATTTCAGATCATGAACCAAGGCAGTAGCAGCAATGATTGCATCTGGTATTTTAATTCTGTGATGTCGTCTAAGGGCAATAGCACTTAATATGACCGGTTCATCAAGAGGATAAATATCCGCATTGATAATAAATGCATTTAGCTTATCTAAATCGTCCTGATTAATTTGCGGCCATCCAAGCAATTCAATCCGGGTAATAACGGAAATATAAGGTTCAATTGAATCGACAAGAGCAGTGCCCTTCTCAGGGAGCGTATTGTCCAGGTAAGCAATAACAATATTGGTATCAATTAAGAATCCTGGCCCCATTCGTTGCGGCTTTGTTCAACAAGCTTTTGCAATGCTGCACCTGTTTCTTTGGAAATAGTTCCCTTGAAGGCCGACATGGGTAATTTTCTTTTAACAGAAGAGTGGATTTCAAGATCATGCAAATCTTTATGCTTTTTGATAATCTCTTCCCATTCCCCGATAGGTATGATCACCCCTGTAGGTTTACCTGAATTGTCAACGATATATTTTAAAGGCATAAGAGAACACTTATTAATTTGAGTATAAAATTAATCAATATATTCTAAATTTATGAGTAACGAAAACATGCTTACACTGCCCAGAAAAAATCAAGCAATATGGGCAGCCTGAACCCTCCTCTTACCCTAGGCCATACTCTTCAATTTTTCTATAGAGCGTAGTGAGCCCGATATTCAGCAGCTTCGCCGCTTCCGTCTTATTGCCTTTGGTATGGTTCAGCACGCGCTGAATATGCAGCTTTTCCACGCTGGCGAGGTCAAAGGCGGAAAGGGTTTGCGGTTTGTAGCTGGCAACCTGCAGTTCCAAAGGCAGGCTGTCGATACCGAGCTCCGGGCCGTTAGCGAGGATCACGGCTCTTTCCATGATATTTTTCAGTTCGCGGATATTGCCTTTCCACTCATGCTGCTGGAGGCGTTCAATAAACTCGCGGCTCATGGAACTGACCTGGAGATTGGTCTTTGCCGCAAACACACGCAGGAAGTGTTCGGCCAGTAAGGGAATGTCTTTTTTTCGGTTGCGCAAGGCCGGTAGTTCAATGCTGAATACGTTGAGGCGGTAAAACAGGTCTTCCCTGAATTTTCCTTCGGCTATCTCCTGCTGCAGGTTGCGGTTGGTGGCGGCAATGATGCGCACATTCACCTTCACTGCCCGCGTATCTCCTACCTTGATGAATTCGCTGGTCTCCAGCACGCGGAGCAGCTTTGCCTGAAGGTCTATATGCATCTCCCCGATCTCATCGAGGAAAAGGGTGCCCTGGTCGGCTTCTTCGATCAATCCTTTTTTATCTTTTATGGCCCCGGTAAAGGCGCCGGCCTTGTGGCCGAAGATCTCGCTTTCGAGCAGCTCTTTGCTGAAGGCGCTGCAGTTGAGCGCGAGAAACGGCTTTGCTGCCCTTTTGCTTTCCTGATGAATGGCCTGTGCAAACACTTCCTTTCCGGTTCCTGTTTCGCCGAGCAGCAGTACGGTAGTATCGGCTTTCGCTACTTTTTTTGCCAGTGCAATAGCCTCTTTGATGAGCGCAGATTCGCCGATGATATTATCGAAACTGTAGTGGCCTCCCACCTGCCTTTCGAGCTGCTCTATCCTTTTCTGCAGGTTCACTTTTTCCATGGCCCGGTTCAGCAGCGGAATGATCTTGTCGTTATCATCGCCCTTGATGATATAATCGAAAGCGCCGTTCTTCATGGCCTGCACGCCGTCGGCAATATTGCCGTAAGCAGTGAGCAGGATCACTTCGCAAAGCGGGTATTTCGATTTGATCTGGCTGCAGAGCTCAACGCCGTTGCCGTCGGGCAGCTTTACATCGCAAAGCACCACATCCGCCGCTTTCTGCTCCAGCTTTTTCAGTGCGAGTTTATATGTCGATGCCTCCATCACTTCAAATCCTTCGAGCCCGATGATCCTTTTGAGGAGATTGCGGAGTTTTTCTTCGTCGTCGATCAGCAGAATGGTTCCGTTCATGATGATATCGTATTTACCGCCGATCCGCGCTGCTCTATAGCCACCCGGGTAAAAGGCAGTGAACCCGGATAATGTTCCCGGATGAAATTGATCAGCCCTTCGCGCACAAAGCAACGCAGGTCGAATGCCTGGGATGAATTGC
>CAYYZJ010000652.1:0-5315 GCA_964475615.1 uncultured Flavitalea sp.
GCCATCCTCAGCTTTTTTGCCGGCATATTCCTGCTGGTCAATTCCGGCCATCAGGGAGGAACTCCGGGGCTGATCCTGCTGGGCATAATCCTTTTTTTGCTCAGCGTATTCCTGTTCAAGGGCATCACGGTCATTAATCCCAATCAATCCGTCGTCTGCACTTTTTTCGGCAAGTATGTAGGAACCGTCAAGGAGAACGGCCTGCTCTTTGTAAACCCGCTGTATAAAAAGCAGCGCATCTCCCTTAGGGCAAATAATTTTGAAAGCGCCAGGCTAAAGGTGAATGACAAGATGGGCAATCCCATCGAGATCGCGGCCGTGATCGTATGGCAGGTAAAAGATACTTACCGTGCAAGCTTCGAGGTAACTAACTATGAGCAATATGTGAAAATACAAAGCGAATCGGCCATCCGCCATCTCGCCACCACCTGTCCTTACGACCAGCTCGAAGACGAGCATGCCGGCATCACCCTGCGCGATGGCGGCGACAGGGTAAATGCCCTGCTCGAAGCGGAACTGAACGAAAGGCTCTCGGCCGCCGGCATCCTGGTCAGGGAAGCCAGGATCAGCCATCTTGCCTATGCAGCCGAAATTGCCGGCGCCATGCTGCAACGCCAGCAGGCCACTGCCATCGTTGCCGCGAGGTTCAAGATCGTTGAAGGAGCGGTAAGCATGGTGGAGCTGGCCCTGGAGCAACTGAGCAAAAAACAGATCGTTCAGCTCGATGAAGAAAGAAAGGCCGCCATGGTAAGCAACCTGATGGTGGTATTGTGCGGTGAAAAAGCAGCCACTCCGGTACTGAACACCGGAACATTATATCAATAAGCGACCGGCATGGCTAATAAAAAGAGTTTTGTGTTGAGAATAGATGAAGAAGTGTACGATGCCCTGGAAAAATGGGCAACGGATGAATTTCGCAGTGTTAACGGACAGATAGAATGGCTGATCAACCGGCAATTGAAGGAAGCCGGGAGACTGAAGACCGACAAAGAAGCCAAAAAGACAAAAAAAACCTGACGGGGTTTTAAACTCCGTCAGGGTTAATCTTCCATTTCATTCCTGATCTCATCAGGAACAGTAACGAGCACTTTATCGATCCGCTGTGCATCCATATCCATGATTTCGAAGCGGAACCCCCTCCATTCTATGACCTCCCCGGTTTGAGGAATGCGTTCCAGTTCGTGCAGGATCAGTCCGGCCAGGGTATCGAACTCGTGTTCGCCCTCATTCATCCAGTCGGCTTTGCCGAAATGCGAAAGAAAATCGTAGAAAGGGATCTGGCCGTCTACCAGAAAACTGCCGTCCTCTCTTTTCTTGATCTCATAATCGGGTACATCGGGCTGGGGAAAGTCGCCGATAATGGCTTCGAGGATATCGTTGAGGGTGATGATGCCGAGCAGGCTGCCGTACTCATCCACAATACAGCAGCTATGGTGTTTGGTTTCCTTGAATTTTTCCAGCACCTGGTAAGCCGTGTTGTTCTCGGGCACATACAAGGCAGGCTTCATGAGGTCTTTGAAAGGAGTGGAATCTTCGGCCACATACAGGTCTTTGATGGAAACCATGCCTTTGACATTGTCGATCTGCCCGTCGCAGACAGGATAAACGGAATGCGGTTCGCGGATGATCTTTTCCTTGATGAGTTCTTCGGTTTCATTCAGGTCGAACCAGATGATATCGCTCCGGTGCGTCATCATGGACGTGATGTTGCGGTCGCCCAGATGAAAGACCCTTTCGATGATCTCCTGTTCGGCCTCTTCGATGGTGCCTTGCTCCGTGCCTTCGCTGATAATGGCTTTGATCTCATCTTCCGTTACATTGCTTTCCTTGGAAGGTTTAATGGGGAACAGCACAAAGAACAAATTGCTGGTTCCGTTCAGCAGGGCCACGATGGGATAACAGATGCGGGATACTCCGCGCATGGGCCCGGCTACGATACGCGCTATCTTTTCGGCCCGGATCAGGCCGATGCGTTTGGGGATCAGCTCTCCGAAGATGATGGACAGGAACGTGACCACAATAACGATCAGCGCCGTGGAGATGCTGCCGGCATAAGGTTTCAGGATGCGGATCTTTTCCAGATAGGGTTTCAGGTCGGACGCGAATTTTTCGCCGGAATACAAACCGGTCAATTTGGCCACGAGCGTGATGCCGATCTGTGCGGTGGAAAGGAAGAGCTCAGGATTTTCCGTCAGTTCCAGGGCGGACCTGGCCCTTGCATCTCCTTTTTCGGCAAGCTGCTCCAGCCGGGTTTTTCTTGCCGATACCAGCGAAATCTCAGCCATGACGAACAGACCGTTCAAAAGAATCAGGAAAAAGAGTATGATGATTTCGAGCATTGATATGGATTACTTTAAAGGTAGTGCGCCAAATTGTTTACGGAAGAAGAACACCATGCAGTAGCCGATGCAGCTACCCAGGATGGCGCCTCCTGCGATATCGAGCGGGTAATGCACCCCTACATATATCTGCGCGTAACAGATGGCAAGAGCCCAGCCGAATACCATTGCCCACCAGCGGCTGGTCTGTTTCAAGGTCAGAAAAATAAAAACGGCTGCTGCAAAATGATTGCAGGCATGCGATGAAGTGAAGCTGGAGCTTTGCGGGCAATAGTTCACCAGCACACGCACCTGGTCTGCCATCGACGGATCGCGGCAGGGACGGTAACGGAAAATAAAATGCTTTACCACGCTGCTGCTGATCATATCGCTGATGATGCCGGTCATGATCAGGGTAAATGACCAGAGCCAGCCTTTTTTTCCGAAGTTGAGGGTACTGAATACCAGCAGGAACAGGTAAAAGGGAAGCCATAATTCCGCCTGGCGTAAAAAAGGAAGCAGGGTATCGAAAAATGAATTGACCCATTGCTGGTTGATTCTCCCGAATAACCACCGGTCGTACTGAAGCAACTGTTGAGAAAAAGAAAGATATACGCTGCTGTCAAGTAAAATCATGATTAAGAAGAATTGCTATAATTTTAACGCTTATTTTAACCTATTTGAAACATGATATCCAGGCTAAAGATACCTAAATTGATCCGATGGATTTTTTTGACCGGCATTATTTTTTTATTCGTCATGAGCCTGCTCCGCATCGGCTTGTTCTTCAGCTTCAGCAGACAGGGCAATCATTTTTCCGATATTGTTCCGGCATTGCTTTTAGGGATACGTTTTGATGTCAGAACGGTTTCTATTTTGCTCCTGCTGCTCCTGCTGGCCGGCAGCCTTCCTTTTCTTCATCCTTTTGGAACGGAGCGCGGAAAGAAGACAGCATTCGTCATCATTTCACTGGCCGCTTTCCTGCTCATATTTTTTTATGCCGTCGACTTTGCACATTACAGCTATTTATCGCAACGGCTGAATGCCAGCTTACTCAATTACCTGGTCGATACCGGCATTTCGGCTGATATGGTCTGGCAAACCTATCCCGTGATCCGCATCATTTTTTTGCTGATCGTAGGAACCTGGCTTATCGGCCGGCTGATCAAAAGGCTGCATAAGAAAATAGGTTCCGGTTATTCACAGGTCGGCAAACGGGCCAGGGCGGTCTGGTTCATCATCAGCTTTCTGCTGCTCGGACTGGGTATATTCGGAAGGGTCGGACAGTATCCCTTGCGCTGGAGCGATGCTTTTGCATTGGGCAGCGATTACAAGGCCAATCTGGCCCTGAATCCTTTCCAGTCTTTTTTCAGCAGCCTCAAGTTCAGGCATTCCGGTTACGATATCACTAAAGTAAAACAGGCTTTTCCTTTGCTTGCTCCCTATTTCGGCTTTCCTGAAAAAGATTCATCTTCATTGCGCTTTGACCGTACCGTCATCCCGCAAAACGATACTCCCGGTTTTATGCCCAATGTGGTGCTGGTGATCTGCGAATCCTTCAGCGGATACAAGAGCTCTATGTGGGGAAATCCCCTGAACACTACTCCTTTTTTCGATTCCCTCAGCAGGCAGGGCGTTTTTTTCGATCACTGCTTTACGCCTACTTACGGAACGGCAAGAGGAGTTTGGGCAGTGATCACGGGAATACCTGATGTGGAGGTATCCACAACCACGTCGAGCCGGAACCCGGCTGCTGTTGACCAGCATACGATCATCAATGATTTCAAGGGATACGATAAATTTTATTTTATCGGAGGCAGCACGAGCTGGGCCAATATCCGCGGACTGCTTACCAATAATATCCAGGGCCTGCATCTTTATGAGCAGCAGGATTACAGTGCACCCAAGATCGATGTATGGGGCATCAGCGACAAAAATCTTTTTCTCGAAGCCAATAAAGTACTGAGCCGGCAAACCGGGCCTTTTTTTGCCGTGATCCAGACCGCAGATAATCACCGGCCTTATTCGATACCCGCTGAAGACCTCGGCGAATTTCAGAAGACAACAGTACCCCCGAACCTGGTTAAAGAGTACGGATTTGAAAGCAATGACGAGATGAACGCATTCCGGTATACCGATTTCGGCTTCCGGAAATTCATAGAAGCAGCAGAAAAAGAAAAGTATTTCAGGAATACGGTTTTCCTTTTCATCGGCGACCATGGCATTCCCGGCAATGCCGGCAATATGTTTCCCAGGGCATGGACAGACCAGCGGCTCAGCGCCGAGCACGTGCCTTTGCTCATTTATGCGCCCGGGCTGCTGAAGCCGCAGCGCCTTTCTTATCAATGCTCCCAGATCGATGTATTGCCAACCCTTGCCGGAATATGCCGACAGCCCTATCTCAACAGCACATTGGGCCGAGACCTGCTGGATACCACCTGGCTTAAAGACAAAACATTTTCTTTTATCTATGATCCCGACCAGGGATATATCGGGCTCATCAAAGACAAATATTTTTACCGCAGGCAGATCAGAACAGGAAAGGACGAACTGGCGTCGGTAGTCAACAATGATCCTCCTCCTGCCGGCAATCAAACCGAGGATACGAAAAAGCAGATGCAGGCCTTATCGGAAGGGATCTTTGAAACGGCTAAATATCTTATCTCAAACAATAAGAAACCGGATCAGCAGACTTTGTTAAAGGCTGTTGGACATAATCCGGTTCACCAGTGAAGCTCCTGCCGGTTATCAGGACCCGTTATCCGCCCTCTCCTTAAAACTGAGAATGAGCAGTTCGCTTACTTGTATCTCCGTGCTGTGTCTTTTGTTGCCTTCCTTATCAATATAACTGCGGTTGACGAGTTTGCCTTCGATCACCACTTCACTGCCTTTGAAAAGATATTTCTCTGCGATTTCTGCGGTTTTACCCCAGGCTACGGCACGATACCATTGGGTTTCGGTTATCTTTTCGCCACTGGCATTACGATAGCTTTCACT
>CAYYZJ010000653.1:0-1710 GCA_964475615.1 uncultured Flavitalea sp.
AAGCAGGGTATCGTAACCGGCATTGCGCGGATAGGGTTCAAGCGCAGCAATCACATCTTCAAAGCCAAGCAGTGCGGCATTATCCGTTGCTTCGGTGGGCTGTGAAAGGTCGTAGAGTTTATCGGCCCTATGATAAAGCTGTATGATCTTATCCAGCGCTGGTCCGGGACTGCCGAAGGGAAACGCAACAGCAAGAAGGAAAGCCAGTAAGAGCAATACTACTTTCCCGGACATAAGGATTTATCTTTTTCTCCTTAACGCCATGCGGAAGGGTATTATTGCTGATGTTAAATGTGGAAGTGTGGAAATGTGAAAATGTGGAAATGCTGTATCCGGGATAAACTCCGGGCAATTTTACGTTCTCAATTTCTTACATTTCCACACTTCCACATTTCCCACATTTCCACATTGCTATTCATACCGCGTAATGATGATCAGGTTAGGCTTTGGCCGGCCAAATAGCGTAAGCAGCAGGAACTGCAAAAGGTTATCCTGACGGCCATTTACATTGCCGAGCAATGAAGGAGGTATGCTGGATTTATGATTATAGAACATCAACTGAACAGTGGTTTGCTGCAGGGCCATATTGCTCTGGTCATTCAGCTTGTAATAGATCGTGGCATTTACGGTGGTGCCATCCAGCGGAATAAGGCCGAGCAGGCTGAAAGCGCCGTTATTGAAAGTCTGCCTGAGGTCAATTACACCGGTCTGCGTATTGATGCTTATTTTCTTTGCCGCAGCGGAACCGGTAACATCATACTGACAGCCGCTGCCGGGCGTACAAACAGAAAGCAGATTAGGATTGGCATTGTAATAGGGAGATGCAATGGTTTGACCATTGGCCATCACATATACACTGTCCACATAAGCGGCGCCGCCCAGGATCAGGGTTTGGAGGCAGGTATCGGTACTGCCCTGTCTTACATAACCGATATTGTATCGCACCCCTGTTTCACTCTGGGTAACATTGATAGCGCCTGTTGACGGATCGAGCACCAACCCTTCGGGCCAGGAAAAATAAGTTCCGGCAGGAGGATTGTTGATGGGATGAACGATATAATCCTGTCCCGCAGGTGTGGGCTGCATGAATATGATGGAATCGCCATAGTTCGGAGCGCCGGGACAACCGAAGTTCGGTACTTCAGGATAAGGAGCCTGAACCGTATCGACCGGATGCTGTGTACTGTCTACCGGATGCTGCGCACTGTCCGGATGCTGGGTACTATCGGTATGGGGTAAACGACTGGCATGAGGCTGCACCGTATGATCCACTGTTGGATCCGGCGGCGGAGTAATGGGTTTCTGGCAGGCAAATACAACGGCTGCAATAAATATAAATAAAAAGAGATGTACGGGTAGACCTTTTTTCATGGGTATAAGGTTTGTCTCAAGGATTATTCCGTAACAAAATAGTAATTTTTTCTTATAATTTCAAAGCATTTTCCCTCGTTTTTTTACTAAATTTACAATTACAACTAATTATATATCAATAGTATACATGAGTTCTACCAAAATTATTTCCATACCCAAACCGGCCTTGTTCAGTTTTTCGGAATGCCTTTGGTTCTTAAACCGGAATTACGACGAGTGCCTGCATCATATCGGCAGCAACAGCATCAGCAAAGCCATCTCCATAAACGGAAAACCGGTATTGTTTACGTTGAGCGATGGAGGAAAAAATATTTTACTAACCATCGAATCCGGCGATGC
>CAYYZJ010000654.1:0-6607 GCA_964475615.1 uncultured Flavitalea sp.
AATGTCTTTATAGGTTATTTCAGAGCAGATGAGCCGCAGGAACTCTTTTTCCTTATCGTTCAGCACAACGGGCACTTCATCCTTGTCTATGTCCTTATGCAGACCGCTGATGATTTTTCCGGAGATGTATTCCGAGAGATAAAAACTTTTTTTGACCACTGAATCCAGCGCATGCTTCAACTCTTCGGGATCGATGCTTTTGAGGATATATCCTTTGGCCCCGAGCCGCAGCATGCGGATAATGGTCTTTTCGTCGCTGTACATCGACAGGGCCAGCACTTTGATCTGGGGATGATGCTGGTATAGCCAGCGAACGGTTTCATAGCCGTCCATTTCGGGCATGCTCACATCGAGCAGGAGTATGTCCGGAATAATATGCTGCGCGATCTTGCTCTTCACCTCCTTGCCATTCTCTGCTTCAAACAATATGGCATAATTTTCAAATGAACCGATCAGCTTGGCCAGCGCTTTGCGTAAAAGAGTATGGTCGTCTGCGATGGCTACCTGTATTTTCTTGCTCCCCGCTCCCATGATGCAATGTTAACTGTTTAATGGCAATTCAACCGATACGATCGTTCCTTTTTCGGGCTGGCTTTTGATGGAAAAGTCGGCCCCGATCAGGCGGGCGCGGTTCATCATATTCTTCAATCCCAGTCCGCTGGAAGAAACCACCCGGGTTTGCTTGCTTTCGGCATTGAATCCGATACCGTCGTCTTCCACCCGCAAAACAAATTTAGAATCTGTGGAGTAAATAATGGAAACATTTACATGGCTTGCGTGGGAATGTTTTAAAATATTGTTCATCATTTCCTGGTACATCCGGAACAGAAAGATGGCCCGGCGTTCGTCGAAATGGTATTCGCGGCCCGAAACAGTGAAGTTGATCTTCAGCAGGCCGGTCTTGCGCAGTGATTCCACATCGAAGCGGATGGCTTCTGCGAGGCCGATCTCGGCAATGCGGTCGGTATGCAGGCTTTTGGTAAGATCGGCCATGTCGAAGATGACCTTGTTCAGCATTTCGCGTGAATTCTGGACGCCTTCATAGGCAGGGTGACTTTTTTCGACCGGCAGGATGGCCATCCACAGTTTCACCACGGAAAGCACCTGTCCGATATTATCGTGCAGTTCCTGGGCAATGCTTTTCAGAGTAGCTTCCTGGATTTCGAGCTGAGAGCGCAGCACTTCCTGTTCGTACTGCTCTTTCATGGCCACCAACTCTTTTTCCTGCCGTTGTTTCCTTCTTTGGTATAAGAAAAAAATGATGAAGATAAATCCTACTAGCAGAAGAGCCAATACAGTTCCGATAAGAATTACAATATAGATTTCCTGATTCTGATCCGGCATAGGAAAGCAATAGTAAATAAGATAAATGTTAAAATATTTATTATCATTATTATAGTCTGAAGACTTTTAATAAGTACGCGGGGAAGATCATGCAAATAAGCAATGAAGCCATAAAAGGGGAAAGTAAGGCAGGAACTAAACAATATGCCGGTACATAACCAGAATTCCGATTCTCTTAATAAACTGGAGGTCTGCGGAAGCTGGAATAATTCTATAAAGTAATAGATACAAATGCCTGTAAGCAATAAACAACTCAGCGCATAAGTCATCGAATGAAAAGTAGATCGCTGAATGAAAAACATATTGAAAAGAGCGAGCAAAGGATATATCCACATAATATGCAGAATGACTTCCTTCACTTTTTTATTTTTTATGATTTCCCGGAGAATAAAAAAATAAAAAACAGATTCCAAAAGGGTAAGCCCGTTGGCAAGCCAAAGATTATTTGTATGATGAATGCCGAGATAAGAAATAATCGTGTTGCCTATTAGTCCTATAAGCAAATACACCGGAAATAATCTGAGATAAAGCGGAGAACCTGGATGAAAATAGATAGTTACACTTGCCAGCAGGCAAATGAATAGGAATACGTTTTGTAATGACAAAATCATTTAATGATAAAAGTAGTTTAATTTTTACTGTCCTTGCTACTAAAAAACCCCCTGCATTTAACAGGAGGTTTTTTAGTTCTGTAATCATCGCCTTAGTTGAAATCAGATCAGGGATATGCCTTTTTCACCGCGGTCAATGAGGGTAGCCCCTACCTGACCCAGATCAGAATCACCGGTTCTCGAGAAACCACAAAGCGGAGGGCATATATGGCTTCCATCTATACCTCCACCCATAGCAAGAATCCTGGCCGGTCCTCCTTTTTCTATGTAAATATCTTTGTTCACCACACTACCACTTTCTGTTTCCTTAGCCTTGGTGGCCACAAGAACAAGGGTTTGCCGGCCTGCCAGTTCGGGTCTTTCAGCAAAGTTTTCAGGAAAAGCGGCAAAGTACATTTTAATGCCATCGGCGCCATGCGTTTTACTGGCGGCAATAAATTCTTCCAGGTCTTTGGTACTGAACCATACGCTCAGTGAATCTTCTTTTCCGATACGCTCGGAATTATGTACCCATCTTTCCTGCTTGTAACTGCGAATAACAGTATCAACATACTGAGTGTCTACACGCTTCGTTAATTGTAAGGATTTTTTTTCACTTGTGATCATAGCTTTGACGTTTTAGGTTTGAGGAAAAAATTTGACCTCCTAAAGCTATTTGCAGTTCTGCAAATAGCTTGTCACAAGCTAATGTTTATCAAATAATTATAAATTAATATTATCCGTAAAATCAAGACGGTCAATTAGTCATGTTGAAAAAAGTCTAAAAAAACCGTGTTTTAACGGATAAAAAACCGTTAAAAAAACCATTTTTTACCCGTGAAAAAAACCGGTTTTTACCCGTTAAAACAACAGGTAAAATCCAGTGTTAATTATGTTGAAAAAAATAAGGGCATTTGCGTACTTTATAAGAAATTAGATCAGGGCTCCGTTTTAAAATCCACAGCACGTTTTACTACTACTCAGCGGAAAGGCTTCCGGTTGGTAATGCAGTTTTATTTTATCCATGGCAATCCGGCAATTACCCATCTGGAAGGAAGCGCCTTTCCTCAGGCTTACTCTGCCCTTGATGTCGGGGATCCTCCTGCAATGGTACGCAGGTTTTCCCGTACTTACTGACTGGAGTATTTTTCTCGTCGTCCTGTGCTTACTTCTGATAACTCAATGCAGCGGCCCATTTTTCCGGTTTAGATTTTACTGGATCAATGGCCTTCTTATTCAAGCCTTGCTTGTCTGCCTGGGTTTATTGCTAACCGCTTATCAAAATATACCCCCAAGTCAATATCAGCATTCCGGCCTCATCATAGCCAGGCTCGAAGAGCCGTTGACCGAAAAGGAAAAATCGTTCAAGGCGGAAGCATCCGTTCAATTCCCTTCATCAAAAAGCAGGATCATTATCTATTTCAGGAAAAATGCCCGGCTTCCCGCCTTGGCCTACGGCAACATGATCCTGTTTTCAGGCAAGTCCGTCCAGCCTATCCGCAATGCAGGCAACCCGGGTTCATTCGATTATGAACAGTATTGCGCATTCCGGCATATTAACGGTCAGGCATACCTGAAAACAGGGGATTTTATCGTGCTGCCGTCCAAAGAAGAAAATCCAGTTAAAAAAATGCTGTTCGCGGCAAGGGAAAAACTGACCGGTATGCTGCGGATATTGCTGAAAGGAGAAAAAGAAACCGCTCTTGCCGAAGCGCTGCTGATCGGATATAAAGAAGATATGGACAAAACCCTGATGCAATCATACAGCAATACCGGAACAGTGCATATCATTGCCATCTCCGGCTTGCACCTTGCACTGATCTACTGGCTGCTCAGGCTGGCGATGAAACCCTTTGAGCTGAAAAGATCAGGAAGATGGTTAAGGCCTCTGCTGATCATTGCCGCACTATGGATGTTCAGCATTCTATCCGGCGCATCGCCTTCGGCATTGCGTTCAGCCCTTATGTTTAGCTGCATTGCCATAGGAGAAAGCTTTTCAAAGCAAACTTCTGTTTACAATACTTTGTCTGCCTCTGCTTTTTTATTGCTTTGCTATGATCCGTTCTGGCTATGGGATGCGGGCTTTCAATTATCATACGGTGCAGTGCTGAGCATAGTCGTTTTCATGAAACCGGTTTACCATTGCATTCTCATTCAAAACAAATTGCTCGATGGCCTTTGGAAATCCGTGGCGCTTACCTTATCGGCCCAGGTGCTTACCGCACCGGTGAGCATTTATCATTTTCATCAGTTCCCGAATTATTTTTTATTCAGCAACCTGCTTGCCGTGCCCTTGTCCAGCCTGATCCTGCTGGGCGAGCTGCTGCTCTATACGCTTTCCTTTATTCTTCCCATCGCCAAAGCAATGGGTTTTGTTCTTTCCCGGCTGATCTGGTTTATGAACAGCTTTATCGAATACATCGAAAAGCTGCCATTCTCCGTATGGAATAATCTGCAGATCGATATACTGCAACTGGTCCTGATCTATATAGTCATTGCAGGATTAAGCTGCTGGCTAATGCAAAAACAATTTGCTTTTTTATTCAGCGCGCTGGTTGCGCTGCTGGGGTTTGCCGTGATCCGCACATATCATTTCAGTAACACTTACAGGCAAAACCTATTGCTTGTTTATAATATTCCCGGTCACCAGGCCATCGAATTTATCGAGGGAAGAAAATATCAGGGTAAATATGATGATAAGCTGTATGAAAATAAAAATCTCCGGGATTTCTATCTGCGGCCTTCGAGCATATTTTATCGCATCCATCCTTCACCATCTCTTGATCTGCTTTCTGCAAACGGGATTATTTTTCTCTTCCATTCCAAAAGGATCATCACGATAGACCGGTCTGTCCGCTTCATTCCTCCTCCTGCAAGGATCCATGCCGATCTGATCATCATCTCCAAAAATCCTGATATCAGCATTCAGCAGCTTGATTCGGTATTCGATTGCAGGCAATGGGTATTCGATGCATCCAATTCAATCGGCAATATCAACCGCTGGAAGCAGTCATGCCTCGAACTTGGTTTATCCTTTCATGATGTAAGCCGGGGAGGCGCTTTTGCCATGAAAGCGGATTGACGTAGTTTTGCGCCTCTTATCAACTTATCATGACCAAAAAGATTCAATCCGCATTGATCTCTGTTTTTTATAAAGACGGCCTCGAACCTATTGTCAGGCAATTGCACGCCTTAAACATTTCTATTTATTCCACCGGCGGAACGCAACAGTTCATTGAAAAGCTCGGCATTCCATGCATACCGGTTGAACGGCTCACCGGCTATCCTTCCATCCTGGGCGGAAGGGTTAAAACCCTGCATCCTGCTGTATTCGGAGGCATATTGGGCAGAAGGGAAAATGAAACGGATCTGTCGGAGATGAAAGAATACCGTATACCTGAAATAGACCTGGTCATTGTTGACCTTTATCCTTTTGAAGAAACGGTAGCTTCCACATCTGACGAAAAATTGATCATCGAGAAGATCGATATCGGCGGCCCTTCCATGATCAGGGCTGCTGCCAAAAATTTTAAAGACATCACTGTTGTTGCCGCAAAAACGGATTACCCTTTATTGGAACAAATCCTGAAATCGCAACACGGCGAAACCACGATCGAGCAAAGAAAAGCATTTGCAGCAAGGGCTTTTGAAGTGGTAGCACAATACGATCTGGCCATCAACAATTATTTTCATCCCGGTGAGGAATGGAAATTGCTGAACAGCGGGCCAAAGCAAAGTCTTCGATATGGCGAAAACCCGCACCAGCAGGCTGTTTTCTTTGGCGACTGGAACCAGGTGTTTACCCAGTTGCACGGAAAAGAAATTTCATACAATAACCTGGTGGATATCGATGCCGCCATACAGCTCATTCGTGAATTCAGTGAAACCAGCTTCGCCATCATCAAACATACCAATGTTTGCGGCATTGCTTCAAGGGCAACTGTGGCCGGGGCCTGGAAAGCAGCGCTGGCAGGCGATCCGGAAAGCGCTTTCGGCGGCGTGCTGGTCTGCAATGCAGCGATCGACAAAGCCACTGCGGAAGCCATCAATGAAATCTTTTTTGAAGTATTGATCGCGCCTTTATTTGAAGAAGAAGCCTTGTCTGTTTTGCAGTCCAGGAAAAACCGAATCCTGCTGCAGCTTTTACCGGGAGTTAATCCTGAAAAGATAATGGCCAAGACCGTTCTCAACGGATTGCTCACACAGGATATCGATGAAGGCAATTTCAGCAAATGGGAAGAAGTAGGCGGAAGGGAAACCACGGCTGCCGAAAAGGAAGATCTTATATTCGGGAACATTGTCTGCAAACATCTTAAATCGAATGCCATTGCCCTGGTAAAAAATAAGCAGCTCATCGGAAAAGGATGCGGCCAGACCAGCCGTATCGATGCATTGAGACAAGCCATCGAAAAAGCCGGGCAATTTAATTTTGAACTGCAGGGAGCCGTTCTTGCCTCCGATGCATTTTTTCCTTTCGATGACTGCGTGCGCATTGCACATAAAGAAGGCATCGTTGCCTTTATTCAGCCAGGAGGTTCCATACGGGATAAGGATTCCATTGAATATTGCAAGGAAAACGGATTGGCCATGGTGATCACCGGAATGAGGCATTTCCGCCATTAGCGGGGAAAGCCAATGAACTTCGGTCTTGTCTGTGGCAAGGGCCGAAGTTC
>CAYYZJ010000655.1:0-2892 GCA_964475615.1 uncultured Flavitalea sp.
CGACGCTTCTGAAGATACGGCCGGAAGCGGAATGGGGCTTTGGGGATATTATTATCCCAACCGCGAATTACGGGGCACACCGGCTTATACCCGCCTCGATACTTTTGTATTCTATGACTGGAGCACCGGAAGAGCAATTAAGAACAGCCAGTTTCCTTCGGATGATTTTTCAGTACGCTGGCTGGGAAGATTAAAAGCGCCGGCCTCCGGCACCTATACGTTTGGATTATACATCGATGATGGCGTAAGGATGTGGATGAATGATTCGCTTGTGGTTGATGACTGGGCCATTCATGGTTTTAAACTGGATACCTTCAGGGTCAACCTGGTCGAAAACAGGCTCTATAATATCAAAGTGGAATACTTTGATCGCGGCGGTTATGCTTTTTGCCTCCTGGGCTGGAAAACACCTGATCAGATCAATCGTCCGTACAGCCCTCATACCGACACCCTTTCAAAAAAATATCTTTATCCGCCAATATTTTCAGATACAGCCGTGGTTAATCCCATCCTTACCCGCGAGAACAGAGTTAACAATTTCCGGAAAGCCAACCATATTTCAGAAATAGATGTACTCAATCCCGATGGCCGGAGATATGTATACGGGATACCGGTATACAACCTTGCCCAAAAAGAGGTCAGCTTTGCTGTAAGTGCGAATGAAGGCGATCTTCAAACGGGGCTTACTGGTTATACAGCCACGGAAAACAGTACGCGTAATAATAGTGGCAAAGATGGATATTTCAGCAAAGAAGAGATCCCTGCTTATGCCCATTCCTTCCTGCTCACCGGCATACTCTCGCCCGATTATGTGGATGTAACAGGAGACGGCATCAGCGATGATGATATCGGAGATGCTGTAAAATTCAATTATTCAAAAACCAGCGGTATCGCTAATCCTTACGGATGGAGGGTTCCTTATGTCGCGGGCAAAGCCAATTATAGCGAAGGTTTCAGAAGCTATACCCGCGACGATAAAGCCCATTATGTCTATGGCAGTAAAGAACTATGGTATCTGCATTCCATCGAATCCAAAACCATGATCGCAACATTTACCCTTGCGCACCGAAAGGATCTGCTGGGAGCCGATGAGGGAGGTAATAAAACGGATAGCAACAAAGCCATGTGCCTTAAACAGATCGATCTGTATTCGAAAGCAGATTTTCTGCAGCACCCGCAATCAGCCATACCCATCAAAACAGTGCATTTCGAATACAGTTATGAATTGTGCCGGGGCATTAACGGCAATTCCAGCGATACGGGTAAATTAACGCTTAAACGGATTTGGTTTACCTATAATGGAAATGATAAAGGAATCCGCAATCCTTATGTCTTCCATTACCACAGCAATAACCCAAGATATGAGATTAATACCAGCGATAAATGGGGCACTTATAAGGATCCTTTGCAAAATCCGGGGGCTACGACAGGTAATCCAATTACCAATGCAGAATATCCCTATGCTTTACAGGATAGCGCACTGGCTGCTTACAATGCCGCAGCCTGGACCCTGGATTCGATACAACTGCCTTCTGGCGGACGGATAAAAGTGAATTACGAAAGCGATGATTACGCCTATGTGCAGAACAGAAGATCCACGCTGATGTGCAAGCTGGCCGGTTTTGGAACCGATACGCTTGGCAATTACAATGACCAGTTATACGATGGTTCGCAGGATAAACTGTATGCTTACGTAAAGGTGCCTTATGCGGTTACCAGCAATAAGGAACTGTTTGCCCGTTATCTGGATGGATTAAACAAGCTTTATTTCAGGCTTTACATTGAAATGCCAAGCGATGATTTCGGCAGCGGGTCGGATTATGTACCCGGTTATGCTTCGCCGGATACATCTGCCAGTCACTGGTACGGAACAACCTCAAATGCCAATATCATCTGGATCAGACTGAAAGGCGTGAATAAAACCGGCGATGGCGATGGTTCGCTGAGCCCGCTGGTTCAAACTGCCGCCAATTTCCTTCGCCTCAACCTTCCTTCCAAGGCCTATCCCGGTTCAGAATTGAATGATGATCTGGGCGTGGCGGAAGGAGTGAAAATAATGGTGTCCATGATCACCAATATCGTGGAACTGCTTAACGGATACAGCAATACAGTCCGCCATAACCATTGGGTGAGGAAGATAGATACGGCCCGCTCTTTTATACGGCTCGACTGTCCCACACTAAAAAAATATGGCGGCGGCCTGCGCGTAAAAAGCATCCTGATCTATGACAACTGGAATGCCATGACCGGGAAAAAAGAATCGGTATACGGCCAGACCTATACCTATACAACCACCCAGAACATAAATGGAGCGGCTACTACCATCAGCAGCGGCGTTGCTTCATGGGAGCCCAGCATAGGCGGAGAAGAAAACCCGTTTCATTTGCCTATTGAATATGTGGACCGGCTTTCGGTACTGGCACCGGCTGCCACTTTGTATTCAGAAGAGCCGTTGGGAGAAAGTTTTTATCCCGCCGCTTCAATAGGCTACAGCAGGGTGCTTGTACGATCGGTTCATACCGATAAAACCCGTTCTGCTAACGGGTATGCAGAAACGACATTTTTTACCAGCTATGATTTTCCCAACTCCTGGGACTGGTCGATACCCGATGGTAATACCAAAAAAAGATATAAACCTATTCTGGGTCAGTTTCTCCGGATCAATGCTCAAAATTATCTCACGGTTTCCCAGGGATTCAAGGTAGAATTGAACGACATGAACGGCAAGATCAGAACAGAAGCCACCTACGCCGAAACGGATCCCAAAACTCCCATTACGCGTACGGAAAATTTTTACCGGGTGGATAATTCTACAGTTCAGGTCAAACACCTTAATAATATCGTAACCACTATTGACCCGCAGGGAAATATCGATACGGCGGCCACCATAGG
>CAYYZJ010000656.1:0-2479 GCA_964475615.1 uncultured Flavitalea sp.
AGGTTGCCGGCAAAAAAATTCTTGTCCATGTCTTCTTCCGTGAACCCGAAAAAAGACAGTTCGAGATTGGCGCCCCTGTCCTTACGGGGACGGATAGGGTTTGTTTTGGCGATGAGATGGCCTTTGTTCCGGTAGCCGAGGATCAGTCGATAGGCGCCCAGCTCCTTTTTCCAGTCCACCCCATCCGCTGTTCTCAGCGGCGCTTCTTTGATGGCAACGGCAGCCCCGTTCCCGTTCCTGCCTGCTGTGATGGCAAAATCAAATCCTTCAAAAAATTTCTTGAACTCAGGGTCTACACTGTCTGGATTCTTCACATAATCCTGGTAAAGCGTTTCAATGTAAGCCGGTGAAGAGTTAGTGATATATTGGAAGTCTTTCATCCGAAAAATAATTTAACCGGAACACAAATATCGGTGAAAATCGTCACAGATAAAAGGATTTTGGCTTTGAGGCAGAGCCAGTTAGGGTAATTTAACAGGAGCTTTCCCTGCCTGGTAAAAGCAGAGCCCGGCGCTGGTCAGCAGCCAATTGCTTCTTTCTTTGATTGTTATGCGCCTGCCGGAACGAAAAAAATTCTTTTTAAAATCACCCGTTTATCCCTACCTTTGCCGTCCTAAAATTTCGATGAATGGCTAATCACAAGGCAACCCAGAAAGATGTACGTCAGGCTTCCAAACGCCGGGATCGCAACCGTTATTATGGCAAAACCACCCGCAATGCCATCCGCGACCTCAAGGAACTGAAGGGCAAGAAAGAAGCAGACGAAAAATTTCCTCAGGTAGCTTCCCTGATCGACCGCCTGGCCAAAAAAGGGATCATTCATAAGAACAAGGCTGCCAATTTAAAAAGCAAGCTGGCCAAAAAGGTCAATGCACTGGCCAAATAATATCTCCATAAACAAAATAAATTGTTAAAAAGCATCCGTTGAAACGGGTGCTTTTTTATTTGATAAGTCTTTGCTGGCATGTTTTTTATTCAGTTTTAAATATGCATGCAATCCTGCCCGGTGTCTCTGCAATTGCCTGTCGCGACTTAACTTTGCAGTGTGACAGCCATGTATAACCGCTGATATGGCCGACAAAAAGATTTATTCACTTTAAAACAAATAATATGAAACTCAGACAATGCCTCGTCTTTGCATTCTGTTCAGTTTTACTTTTTTCCTGCGTCAGCAGCAAAAAATTCAAGACCATGCAAAAGGATGCCCAGGCAAGGTACGATTCACTGAATGCAGCTTATTCAAAATCGCAGTCGGACCTCCAGGCCTGCAACAACACAACGGCCGATCTCAACAAGCAGAAAACATCCATGCAGAACGAGATCGACAATCTCAACAAGCAGATCGCGCTGCTGAAAGAAAACAATACCCAGGCCCTGAAGCAACTGCAGGACCTCTCGGTGATCTCCAGCCAGCAGGCGGAAAGCATCAAGAAATCGCTCGATAATATCGGAGCAAAAGATGTATATATCCAGGATCTGCAGCAGGCGCTGGCCCGCAAGGATTCGCTGAATATGGCGCTGGTGATGAACCTGAAGGGAGCTATCGGAAATCTGGACGATAAAGACATCAATATTAAAGTGGACAAAGGAGTGATCTATATCGACATCTCCGACAAGCTCCTGTTCAACAGCGGAAGCTACACCGTAACGGAAAGAGCAAAAGAAGTTTTGGGCAAGGTAGCGCAGGTGCTGAAAAATCAGCCCGATATCGAATTCATGGTAGAAGGGCATACCGATAATGTGCCTTACCACAGGGGAGTGCTGCTCGACAACTGGGATCTCAGCGTAAAGCGCGCCACTTCGGTTGTGCGTATACTGCAGAACCAGTACGGGTTGCCGCCTGCACATATCACCGCTGCGGGACGCAGTGAATATATTAATGTGGCATCAAATGATGATGCGGAAGGCCGCGCTGCCAATCGCCGCACGCGTATCGTTATTCTGCCGCAGCTCGACCAGTTCTTCAAACTGCTGGAACGCAAAAACAGCTAAATTTGTCTGAACTGGGATTATTGGGATGGATGGGATTGATGTGAAGGGATGAACCGGTTAATCATTTCCATGCATCCCGATACTCCCAAAAATCCCGGTTCAGATGAAAAAAATTATACTGCTTTGCTGGTTCGGCCTTCCATTACTGTTATCCGCACAATCGCTCGTCACTCCTTTCGAGAAATCCGATGGTATGGAAACGGCTACCTATGCGCAGTGCATCGATTTCTATAAAAGGCTCGACAAAGTATCTGCAAAGATCTCCATTAAAGAAACCGGCATAAGTGATGCAGGATATCCCTATCATCTCATATTGTTCTCCAATGACGGGCATTTCGATCCTGCACAATGGCATAGGCAGAACAAGATCGTGATACTCGTCATCAACGGCATTCATCCCGGCGAGCCCGACGGCGTGGATGCATCCATGTTATTGTTAAGGGATCTGAATGAAGGCAAGATCAAAATGCCCGATAACATCGCCCTT
>CAYYZJ010000657.1:0-2531 GCA_964475615.1 uncultured Flavitalea sp.
ATAATGTTATTGTGTGCCCTGCCGACGGCAAGGTAGTGGTGATAGAAGAAACGTTCGACGAAGAGTATTTCAAAGACAAGCGCCTGCAGGTTTCCATTTTCATGAGCCCGGCCAATGTGCACCAGAACCTCAATCCGGTGAGCGGCGAAGTGGTATACAACCAATATCATAAAGGAAAATATCTGGTGGCCTGGCATCCGAAATCATCGACCGAAAATGAAAGGCATAGCGTGGTGATCAGGAGCATCAAGGGAGATGTGCTGGTAAAGCAGATCGCAGGGGCGCTGGCCAAACGCATCGTGAACTACCTGAGCCTTCAGCAAAAAGTAAAGCAGAGCGGGGAGATGGGCTTTATTAAATTCGGATCGAGGGTGGATGTGCTGCTTCCTGTCGGTATCCAAGTGAATGTGCATTTAAACCAGGCTGTGAAGGGAGGGGTTACGGTGCTGGCAAGCTGGAGCTAAAATATTTTTTCCAGCTCTTTCAATGAACTTACTGTATACGTGGGCTTCACGGAAGGTTCGATGTTGAGATGATTCACATAAACCTGGTCGAGCCCGGCGTTGATGGCGCCTTGTATGTCTACTTCGATGCTGTCGCCGATCATGATGCTTTCTTCCGCCTGCGCTCCTGCTTTCAGCAATGCATAGTCAAAAATTTCTTTATGCGGCTTCAGGCTGTTCGACCCTTCGGAAGTGATGACCTCTTTAAAATAACCGGCCAGTCCCGAATGTTTCAGCTTGCTGTGCTGCGTTTTTTCAAATCCGTTGGTGATGAGGTGCAGTTGATAATTTTTATCTGAAAGATATTGCAGGATTTCTATTGTATGCGGAAACAGGGTATTCCGCGTAGGCAGCAGCTCGAGGAACAGGTCGCCCATTTGCCTGGCCAGTGCTTCATCGCCGATCCTGAATTCGATCAGCGCGAGCCAGATCCTTTTCCAGCGCAGCTCTTCGGCCTTGATGTATCCATTCCTGTACCGTTCCCATAATTTATCGTTATGAACGAGATAGTGTTTATGAAAAATATCGAAATCATGAACGCCTTTTTCTTTCAGTCCCAATTGCCCGTACAGCTCCTGCAGCGTTTGCCGGCTATTGGCCTCGAAATCCCACAAAGTATGATCGAGATCGAAAAAGAGATGGCTGTATTTCATGAATGCAATTTAAGATTTAAGAGTAATTTGCCTTGTAAAGCTGAACGCTGAACGCGGAACGCATATTAAATTAAAAGAAATCCTCGCGTTCTGCGTTCCGCGTTTTGCGTTCAGCGTAAAAAGGGGATTCCTGCTATGAATGTCGTAATTACGGGTGCATCGCGCGGCCTCGGAAAGGCAATAGCCGGGCGGTTTGCAGCCAATGGTCATCATCTTTTTCTTTGTTCGCGCAGCGGGCATGCTTTATATAAAGCCATGGAAGAGCTGATGAATAAATATCCGGATGTCATCATCAAGGCAAAGCCTTTTGACCTTGCCGTTGCCGATAATGCCAAAGCGTTCGGGCAATGGGCGCTTGCAGAAACGGCGCGTGCAGGCGGATCGGTCGATGTGCTGGTGAACAATGCGGGACAGTTTTTGCCGGGAAGCATTTACCATGAAGAAGAAGGCGTGCTGGAAGCAATGATCGGGGTGAACCTGTACAGCGCCTATCATCTCAGCAGGGTTTTATTGCCGAAGATGATGGAGCAGCGGAGCGGACATATTTTCAATCTCTGTTCCATTGCTTCGCTGCAGGCTTATCCCAACGGCGGATCGTACAGCATCAGCAAATTTGCACTTGCCGGATTTTCAAAAAATCTCAGGGAGGAGATGAAGCCTTACGGGGTCAAGGTTACGGCCGTTTATCCCGGCGCCGCCTATACGGATTCATGGGCAGGCAGCGGAGTGGATCCAAAACGGATGATGGAGGCGGAAGATGTGGCGGATATGATTTTTGCCGCTTCACAGCTATCGGCCCAGGCAACAGTAGAAGATATTGTGCTGAGGCCGCAATTGGGAGATCTGTAGGATTTAATAGGTAATATTTAAGATTTAATATTTGTGAGGCAGATTTTAATGAAATATTAAATCTTAAATACTACCTATTACCTTGACCGCAGTTTATCTTTGTGTGGGGCAAAGTATACGTCGATATGAATGAATGGCAAAAGATTAAATCAACCGTTATCGCTACAATTTTACGATTACACTTTATGGTTCTTCTGCTGGCCTTTTGCGGCGCCATGCCGGCAATAGCCCAGGTAAAATTCACCACCATCGCCAGCAGCCAGGAGATCGGCAGGAACGATTATGTGCAGGTAGAATTTGTGGTGGAGAATGCCCAGCAGATCGAACATCTTGCCCAGCCTTCTTTTCCCGATTTCCGCATCGTGCAGGGGCCGATCCAGTCCAGCGGAATGAGCATCGTCAACGGGAATATGTCCCAATACAAAGGCCTCTCCTTTGTCCTCGAACCGGAAAAGACCGGAAAATTCACCATCGGCGGCGCATCGGCTACGGTTGACGGCAAACACATGCAGAGCAATCCCGTAGT
>CAYYZJ010000658.1:0-3772 GCA_964475615.1 uncultured Flavitalea sp.
ATGAACGGATTTTGATCCTGCATCGAATCGGTGAGGCTGATGATGCGGTACAGGCGGTTGTCCTTTACAAAGATCCAGTTGCGGATGAGCCGGGAAGAATTGGTATCGGCAAACAAATATTTTATTCCATAAACGGAATCATTGAGCCGGAAGGGCTGCTTGCTTTTGATGATGAGATCATCGTCGATCTTGTCTTCATTCGTCTCTTCCTGCCAGAAGGAAGCAGAATCCTTGGGATAATAATATTTCGGATAGGCCTGCACGGAAACATATACTGCTTCGCCGGTGGAATCGTCCTGGAACAGGGCCGTTTTATTGCGCGGCCAGTAATTATTGTATTCGGAAACGGCATTCAAAAATTCCTCGCTGCTGGCCCGTTCGATGATATTGCGCACGTCCACATCGATATCGGGAATAATGGGCGTATTTACCCTGATGTTGACAAAAGTATCCGTATAATTTTTAAATGCCGGATAATGGAAGGCCGAAAATCCGAATGAATCGAAAAATGCGGAAAAGCTTTTCTGGGTCTTGCTTCTTGCTGCAAGCAGGTAATAATGCGGGCCTTTGATGATGAACCTGGCTTTCATAAAAGCGCCGTCCTTCATGGCAAAGGATGCATCCAGACAGGGATATCCGCTGAAGGTTCCCCATCGCCTGCTCAGTTCTTTGGCTATGCAGTAGGAGGATTGAAGGCTTTCTTCCATCAGTCCCAGGTCGAAGCTGTCTTCTTCCAGGAACCGGTAGTTCTGCACCGTTTTTTTCCAGATCAGGTAGGCATCTCCGTTAGTTGAATCGTTGGCTTCATATTCCCAGCGCGGCATGTTGTCGTAGCCGTCGGTATTCTTGTTCTCGAACGGGGCATGCGGCAACTTCACCCGGAATCCGCCCTGGACAGGCTCGAACCATGACCAGGAAGCAGCGCTTTTGTTTTGCAGTTCGATGGAGCCGAAGAACTGGTCGGCTTCCCTGCCTTCCACGTAACTCCCGTTGCCGCTCATCTTGAAAACAAATATCTCGAAGGGGGTTACGAATATATTGTACCGCTGGATATCGCCCCGGCGGGTTTTATTGACGATATCAAAACCATGATACCCGTTTTTGACGATGGCTGTTTTTTTCAGGATCTTGCCAGGCACGTTTTCATACAGGAGGCTGTCGATTTTTTTCAGCACGGCGGCTTCCGGCTGTCCCAGCATGCCTCTATGCGTTTTAACCCGGGTGATCATGTAATAAGCCCCGTTGCTCATGTCGGCATATTGCCAGGAATCGCCCGAGCGGCTGTCGGCGCGCTTGTACAATTTACCGGGCAGTTGAACGGTGAAAGAGCCATCGTCGGAAGCAAAGGGAGCGAAATTAACGGCTACTTTTACTTTATCGATATCGTCGCGCTGCAGGGCGTCTTCATTCTGCATGCTTACGGGCCGCAGGTGATACCCTTTTTTCCTGAGCAGTTCTATCACCCCCCTTTTACCGGGAAGATGAGCGGCGCCTACGCCAACGAACAACGAATGTTTTTTCAGGATGCTATCTACGGAATTGGCCTGTATCTCATTGCGCTTGTATAGGAATTTTTCCAGGTAAGCGCTCGAAGGCTGCATGAGGCGTTCGAGTGAATCCAGCAGGTCGAGGTCGCCCTTGCGGTAAGCGTCCTGTGTTTTTTTCTCGATCTCATACATGGATTCACCGTCGGTATTATAATTCCTTTTCCTCTTGTCCTTCATCATATCCTGCGTGGCTTCGAGGATAAGGCGCTCGGTCTCGAAATAATTTTCGACGCCGGTGGCTTGCTTGCCTAGCTTTTTCCCGGTTTGATAGATGTAGAGATCGAGATAAGTGTCTTCTTCAAAATCGGCGCGGGGCTGGAAATTGCGGTAGAGCAGGCCGTTGATGATCGTGGGCTCCTCACTCAGGGCCAGCCTGATCCGGTCTTCATATTTTTCCAGTTGGAAGGACTTTTCATTCAGGTAATCGTTGGGAGAACCCTGGGTATAAAAACGCAGGTTGGTTTGCATGTTCTGGTAGCGGAAAAGCTGATCCTGCCACAATTGGGGATCGAGTTCCAGGGCAACCACGTCGGCATTCTTTATGCCGAAATAAAAAGAATCGCTGAGGTGGAAAACCATTTTGCTGCTCACGTGCATGGTACCAAAAAGATAGGAGGGTTTTTTCATGCCGTTGCCGCTGATCTCCCAGAGCAGGGTAGGGTATTTTTTTTCTTCTCTTTGCTGAGCCGATGCAAAAGAAAAGATCCAGGAAAACGCCATCAATACGCCCAAACGCCCGCAAATGGTTTTCGCACACATGGATAGGAGTTAACGATTGTTATGAAGTTGCATAAAAGACGGGAAATCGGAAAAATTATTTTGTTTACAGGGAAAATAGTGAATGAAATTTATTTCTATATGTCATCCAAAATCCCTACCTTTGCCCGCTTGAAAATCATGCCGTAACATGATATCCCGATCGGGTGCCGTAAGACCTGATTGCCGAACACTTCCGGCCGCAAAGCTTCTTTCTGCCATCCTCTGGTGTCCTGTACGGTTTTTTTAAAACACAATTCCACATGAAGCTTTCCCAGTTCAAGTTCGACCTTCCCTTAAATCTTATTGCCCAACACCCTGCCAAAAAAAGAGAAGACAGCCGCATGATGGTCGTGCACCGCAAGACCGGCCAGATCGAAAATAAACATTTCCGCGACATACTGGATTATTTTGATGACAAGGACGTATTCGTTGTCAACAATACCAAAGTGTTTCCTGCGCGCATGTATGGAAGAAAGGAAAAGACAGGAGCCAAGATCGAAGTGTTTTTATTGCGTGAGCTGAACAAGCCCAACCGGCTCTGGGATGTGATCGTTGACCCGGCCCGGAAAATACGGGTAGGGAATAAACTGTATTTCGGCGATAATGACGAGCTGGTTGCCGAAGTGATCGACAATACCACCAGCCGCGGGCGCACGATCCGTTTTTTATGGGAAGGCAGCGACGAAGAATTTCGCCAGGTGCTGGAAGTGCTGGGAGAAACGCCATTGCCCAAATACATCAAGCGCAAGCCTGATGAGGAAGATAAGGAACGTTACCAGACCGTATATGCGAAACACGAAGGCGCTGTAGCCGCGCCTACTGCGGGCCTCCATTTCAGCAAGGAGCTGATCAAACGGCTGGAGATAAAAGGCATCCGCTTTGCGGAAGTGACGCTGCACACGGGCCTGGGCACTTTCCGTCCCATAGAAGTGGAAGACCTCAGCAAGCACAAGATGGATGCTGAATATTACCGTATCGATGATGAAGCCTGCAGGATCGTGAACAAGGCCAAGCAGAGCGGGCATCGTGTCTGCTCCATCGGAACCACTACGATGCGGGCTGTTGAATCTTCATTCACGGCAGAGAAGCTGCTGAAACCTTCCGAGGGATGGACGAATATTTTTATCCATCCTCCTTATCAGTTTAACATAGCCGATGCGCTGGTCACCAATTTTCATTTACCCAAGACCAGCCTGCTTATTATGGTCTGCGCTTTTGCGGGATATGACCTTACCATGGAGGCGTATAAAAAAGCCATCAAGGACAAATACCGGTTCTTCAGCTATGGCGATGCCATGCTGGTTGTATAGTGATCCGCACCAGGAACGATCGTTAATTCAAACGTTTCCGTTGAATGCATTTATTATCAGATTGCTCAAAAAGTTAAGTGAAGAATAGCTGATGAAATGATTATTTCATGAATTTTACGATAGCCAGTACACCGCTAAGGATAGCGATGAATTGAA
>CAYYZJ010000659.1:0-3460 GCA_964475615.1 uncultured Flavitalea sp.
AATTGCTGAAATTCACTAGGCTTTTCCGGCCCAAAACTGAGAATATAATCGTCACCATTAATCCTGACCATCACTCCGAAACCTAATCGTGAGCCTGGCGGAAGAGAAAGAGAGGTTACAACAGCTTCCATATTGGTAAAAGCATTTATATGCTTGCTTATTTTAGCAGCACCGTCAAGCACTTTTTTACCTTCAGGAGACGCTTCCCATTTTTTGAACTTTATACCCTCAGGGGTAGCCTCCCATTGTTTCAATTCGGCTTTTATTTCAGCAGCAGAGAGTGGCTTTGGGGTCGATTTTTTGGAAGTTTCATTTTTGATTTCGCGATTAGCAAATACTAGTCCGCTTATCACAACCAGTGATAAGATCAGCGCATAAATAACTTTTTTCATATTTTGTAGATTTAATTAACATAAAATCTATCTCCTGATAAATCAGATACGTTTAAGGCATTTCTTTTATTTTTCGTATCCTTTTAAAGTTAATGCAACAAAAATACTTTGGTAGTATTCAGACGAAGGCACCCAGATTGTAAATTAAAATGTAACCTTTGTAAATAATATCTTGACATTATGCCTGATATCCGAAATCTCCTGTCCGGAAAACGTAAGTACGTGGATGGATGGTTATTACTCATGTTTATCTCTATAATCGGCCTGGCTTTCAGTATGGCTGGCAGTGACGACTATGATGTTGCCCGGAGAGAAATCTTACTCCGCCGGATCGGGCATGAAATATTATTACAGTCCGGCGACAGTACATCACGGGTACTTCCGGTAAAAAAGATCGCCGAAAATGAATACCAGGTCAGTTTTGAGAATGATCTTACTTTTCAACCCGACTTCCTGGTGAATACTACCCGGCGTTTGTTAGCCGGAGACCCGCTTGCACGTGATTATGTTGTTAACGTACTGAACTGTGCAGATGCCAGTGTAGCTTATGGATATGCTATATCAAAAGATAAGAAAGATGATATTGTAGCCTGTTTAGGAAGAAAGCAACCCAAAGCATGTTACATGATCAACATTAAATTTAAACCAACGGCTATCATTACAGCAAAGACTAAATATTTCCTGGGGGCAATGTCATTTTTAGCATTAGTCGGATTTATTTTTTGGGGACCTGTTAAGCCGCGGAAGGCCTTACCGGAGAGTGGGAATACTGATATGTCAACACCTGAGAGCCGGCATACTGATATGTTCACTTTAGGGTCAATGTCGTTCGACACAGAGGCCCGTAAGCTCATGATAAATGGAAAGACCATAGAGCTGACCAAGACTGAAACCCGTGTACTACGCATTTTCGCGCTGTCGCCTAACAAAGCTATAGAGCGAAGCCATCTACAAAAAGAGATATGGGAAGATGAAGGTGTTATAGTAGGCCGCAGCCTCGATATGTTCATATCAAAACTCAGAAAAAAACTGGAATTTGATCCGAACATCAAGATTGTTGTTATACGTGGCAAAGGTTATAAGCTTGAAATTAGCTCTTAAAAAGAATCCCCTAACTCAAAACAGATCTTTTAGGATATAAAAACGGCACCATTTGAAGACAAATGGTGCCGTTTGGCTTTTGTCGCCCTGGCAGGACAATTCTCGAACCGGTTCCTGTGCGATCTTAAAGCTCTAGCTAACCTAACAAGCTGATAAGCAATTATTTCTTGTCTGTCCGCATTGTAATCCATCCGCTCAAAAGGTTAAAGAAATGTTAGAGCGCCACTTATTTTCAGATCATGTTACCAAAATGGTAACAATTTTGTATATTTGCAAATGCGGGTTATTGCGGTTAAAACATTGAAGGCACATTATGCGGCCTTTCCTGAAGCCGAACAAGCCTTGTTGGCTTGGTACGAGGAAGCGGAAACTGCTCAATGGAATAACCCGAATGAACTAAAGCAGCAGTATCGTAATGCGTCTATCCTTACAGATAAGAGAATTGTTTTTAATATACATGGCAATAGCTATCGCCTGATCGTCGATATTGAATATAGGCTTAAGATAGTTTTTGTGGTGTGGTTCGGAACCCATAAACAATACGATAAAATTGATGCTAAAAAAATAAGTTATGTTAAAGCCAATAAAAAATGAATCTCAATATGAAGATGCTCTTGCACGGGTATATGAGCTGATGCAAAAGAATGTAAAGCCTGAATCGAAGGAGTCTGATGAATTAGAAGTATTGTCTATTCTTGTTAAAGAATATGAACAGGAGCATCATGCGGTCGCAAAACCCTTTCCACTGGAAGCCATAAAATTCCGATTAGAGCAAATGGGCATGTCAGAAGCAGAGCTTTCTCACATCTTGGGATATCGTTCACGCAAATCCGAAATCCTGTCCGGAAAAAGGAAACTAAGCCTCTCCATGATTCGAAAACTGAACGAAGTGTTGCATATTCCGGCAGAAGTACTGATACAAGCATATTAACAAGGGCTTTCAGTCAAGTAATCTATGACAAAATATCTGGATAACAAATTGGTTTCCCTTAGAGAAACAGGAAGAAATGAAGATTGGGTCCATAAATGGATTGCTGATAAGCCGGAACGCTTAGGGCTTGGGCCCTTCGAAATTCTTGCACAAGAACTTCAGCATTATAAAAACAAAGGAGGGCGTCTTGATATTTTAGGCTATAATCGTCCCTCAAATACTTATTATGAAATCGAGGTTATGCTTGGAGAGTGCGATTCCGATCATGGATTTAGAACGTTGGATTATTGGGCAAGGGAAAGATCGAAAAATCCAAACTCTCTGCATTATGCCGTTCTTGTTGCCGAAAACCTACAAGGGAGATATAAAACTGTCTTAGAGACACTTCCGCAATTTTTGCCTTTTATATGTATTGAGCTGCGTACTCTTCAACTCATGACAGAATCAGGAGAGCACATTATTACTTGTAGCGCTGAAACAATAGCACAACCAGACGATCTGATTCAACAAGGTGTACTTGAGAATATTGCTGAAGGCAGGTCAATTATTCCCCGAGATGAAGAATGGTGGAGGAATAAAGAAGGGGATAAATTTGTGGATACTGTCAAAGAAATGTTTGACTACTGTGATAAAAATGTAGGCCCATCTCGCATTGACTATACAGCGAGCAGTTATATTTCCCTGAAAAAAGGGAAAAGAGCATGGTTGCCGATGTGGCCCCGTTCAGATGGATTTTATGTCTATCTTCCAGATAACGGTACTGGAACAATTGATGAACCTTCAGAAAGGTTCAGGGGATGGCAAAAGAAAATGGAACCTGCCGGAATCGAATTGTCATGGACATATACGTACAATGCCGGGGCAAATCCGATTGGCTTTAATTTACCAAAAACAAAGATGAAAGACCTGGTGATTCTCGAATTACTAAAGGATAGCTATGGATTAGCATAAAGGAAGATTATAACATCGAAAGCAAATTCCGTGAGCTTTTAGTTATTTTAAAAATTCTCCTTCGGCGGTCAAGACTGATGAAGTT
>CAYYZJ010000660.1:0-1785 GCA_964475615.1 uncultured Flavitalea sp.
GCTGTTGAAGCGGACGATCCGTATGTTCTCGCTCATGCCGATGCGATGATCGCGCACCCGGTCATCAGGTACAAATACAGATACCGCATGCCCTTTTGCATGAAGCATGGCAGCCGTATGATAGCAATACGTGCTGATGCCGCCGCCGTACAAAGGAGGGTATTCCGTAGTGAGTATCCAGTAATTCAATTCCTGTATTTTTTTACGTTGTCATAAAATAGCGACCTGAAGGTTCTTTTTCCCATCAATACTTTCAGGATATGGCCAAAGCGTTTATACCATAAGGGAAGAATTTCGTATTCATTGTGGTACCAGGCAAACAGCGAATCATAATCGCTTTTATATTTTGTTCTGATGATATCGATGGTCTTTTCGGCGTTCTGCAAACGTTCCTGCAGCAATGAATTCTTCATGTTCAGCTCCTGCGCGGAATGATTGGCGGCAAGGTATTCCTGCAGACTGATGCGCAGCGGCAGATTCCGGTCGAGCACAGCGTTGCAGGCATTGCAAAAAGCCTGCTCCAGCCGGAGCGCTTCGGCAATATCGGGCCGCCTGAACAGCACGTAATTGTCAACGTAATAGAAATCGGTAAAAAAATGATTTTCCAGGCAGGCTTCATTGAAATCGGTATCCTGGATAAGCAAAGGGATTTTTGCCTGTCCTTGCGCCTGCCTGCAGAAAGAAGCCGCAGTGAAATGCCATTGCTCAGCAGCAGGCCAGCCCTGCAATCGCAGGCGCGAAGCCAGGTATTCGCTGAACAAGCTCTTTTCTTCTTCCACTGCAGATTCCCGGTCGTGATAAAAAGCGATCACCGGCATTCCGCTGCGCAGGATATAATTTTTGCTGAACAGGCAAAGCATCAGCAGCCGCATGGCTTCAGGGTCGATGAGGTTGCTGCGGCGATCGATAAAAACCAGGAAAGGACGGTTGCCTTTGATGATGGCTGCAATATGCTCCCTGTTCATCTGCCCGTTGCTCAAATCCATATTGAGCGCAAGCCCGAATCCGCCTTCCGGCAAGCGGGCCGGCAGCTCATCATCCGGACTAACGGTTAACAGGGGTTTATATGGTCTGTTCATCATTGTCATACGCCCACTACTTTATAGCCCTGCGCCTGGGCAATAAAACAGAACATCCGCTCCCAGGAATGGGTATACGTGCCGTGCTGCAGATCCAGCACATTGCCCGCTTCCAGTTGCTCGCGGATATCGAGGGAATGATACCGGCTGAAAAAATCCCTGAATATTTCGCTTCTCGTCATAAAAATGGTTCCGCCGATATAATTGTACGATCTGCATTTCAGCCTGAACCGTTCCATGAGCCGGAGCAAAATGGAACTGTTGGTAGTATCGAACTGATGTTCTGATCTGATATATTCATTTTTCAGAAAATGCTTTGACCCGGCAATGCCTATCTTCTTTTTCCTGCCGAAGAGCCTGAGCATCTTCATGAATTTGTTCTCTTCAAAAATTTCGTACAGCTTTTTAAACCAGTAATCGGCATTGATGGACTGGGGGCTGATCTTGTCGTGCAAAAACACGATATAATCGGTAGGCTTGCAGAATGAAAAATAATAAGCCAGGCTGACCAGCTTGCCGCCGATATCCTTGCCCATGTTGGTAGACCGCAGAATGACGGCATTGTCCGCATCCAGCTCTTCGATCACATCGTCGTGACAGGCGGTAATGATGATATTGCCGGCCCTTTGCAGCAGCGGCCCGCAATGCTGGCGGATCATTTGCCATGACCGCGGATAATAAACATGAGCAATAACGCTGATCGTAT
>CAYYZJ010000661.1:0-6588 GCA_964475615.1 uncultured Flavitalea sp.
TCAATGCGCCCGACCCGGAAATGATAAGCAATATTACGGCCACATCCTTGGCGGCTTCTGCATAAATATCCATGATCGTTTTCATGCTTTTGCCGGTGCGGATGCCCAATGTATACGTGGCCACCAGCAAGGCCAGCAGCATCACGATCGAAGGATCGGCAATAAAGGCGATGGCCCCGTTTGCCGCAGCATCATGGCCGCTCAGCAAAGGCAGTATGCCGGTGATGATCAGCAGGATCACGGGAAGGAGCGCCGATAAAAAACTGTTGATCTTCCCGGGAAGCTGATCTGCCGGCAACTGTTTTATTTCAAAAGCCTGCAGCGGGGTGGCCCGGATATTTTTCAATGTTTGTGAAAACAGCATACCTGCAACAAGAATGGCGGGAATGGCCAGCGTGAGGCCATACAATAAAGTCAATCCCATATTCGCATGGAACTGGGTTACCAGTGCAGCAGGTGATGGATGCGGAGGCAGAAACCCATGCGTAACCGATAATGAAGCCAGCATAGGCAGACCGATATACACGGCCGGAAATTTATACTGATACACTACGGAAAAGATCAGCGGTATCATCAGCACGAACCCTACATTATAAAACAGCGGAATGCCTACAATGAACCCGGTCAGCATCAGTGCCCAGCGAATATATTTTTCTCCGAAAAGATTCATGAGCTGGCCGGCAATGCGCTGGGCAGCCCCGGTTTCTGCTACCAGCTTGCCGAGCATGGCGCCCAGCGTGATCACGATCACCAAAGAGCCCAATGTGTCGCCGATCCCTTTTTGCAGGGATTGCGTGATGCGCGCAGGAGGAATGCGCAGCAAAAATCCGGCAAGGATGGAAACAAGCAACAGGGAAAGAAATGCATTGAGCCTGACCCAGGTGATCAGCAATACCAGTATCAGAATGCAAACCAATACAATTAAAATGGCCATAAATGGTCTTGATGGCCGAATTTAAGGAATAATTGATGATTAATTTCTTTTGGCTGTCATGGCCACAATAAAGCTGGAGAACAGTCCCATGAAAAAATTGATGAAGCTGGCACTCATGAGCACCATTCCACGCAGTCCGCCGGTTTGATCGACATTCACATTGGCAGGCGCCTGGCGCAGGTGTATGTGTTTGTCGACAATAAGCAGGATGATTGCCGAGAGGCAGGACACAATGATGGTAATGGCGCTGATCCTGATGCCGGCAGTGAGCATGGAAAAAAAGCTTGCCTGGTAATTATTTTTTTTGTTATAGAGGATGATGACAAATAACATCAGGGCGGAGAAAACAAAATTGCCGAGATAGAGCAGCCATAGTCCGGAAAATTTTACCGGCCCTAAAAAAAAGATGAGCACCGGTATGGAATATACAACTGCACCCAGGATACCACTTACATAATAAAATGTTGTGAATCTTTTTTCCATTACCATTGCTTAAATGATAAAACTCCGTCAATAACGGAGTTTTACCTTTGTTATCCGCGCTGGCAGATCAAGGATATCCAGCTTGGCTGGTAATATCCGAGTATTATGCATGCCGAGAGAATCGTGCCAGAAAAATGCACTTTACATATCAGGCAGATGGGAAAAAATAATTACAGTGATGGGGAAAATAGTGGTCAGCCACCAGCTCTTAAATATTCGTCCAGCCCCCTGGCCAGCGCCTCCATATACGCTTTGCTGTCATTGGTGAGATCGGGGAATGAATACTGGTAAGGACTGCCGTCTTTCGGTTTTCTGATGATATTTGTTTTGAACTGTTCAGCCAGTCTTTCATCTTTCGGGCTGATGGCATATTGAGTATCCTCCAATCCGCCTACCTCGGTAACATTGGCCAGATAGGATCGGCCCTGAAAATTAAACCGGATGCTGAATTGTTTCATTTTTATTTATTGTTATGGATGAAACACAATAGATATGCCACTCAGGCAAGCCGTTCCCTCAGAAAGGATATTTTATCCGCCAGTCCTTTGTAGATAAGCGATTGGGGCGACATGCTCTCCACTGCTGACAAGAGTAATCTTTTTTCTTCCCTGCTCAAATCATCTACTGCATAAAAATAAGTGCGGATCGTAAACAGGAAAGCATTGACCTGGGGAAATCCGATCAGGTTCTGTCTTTCCACCCTCACGAACAAGCCTGCACCGGCTGCCTCCATGCTTCTGCCCTTCCAGTAAACAGGATCAGTGTTTGGAGGAGGATCGGGATGATGGTTCAAGCGGGTATCTGTTGCGATGCCCCAGGCAAACCGGGTAAACGGCCCTTTCTGAACAACAGACAAAAGCATCTTGAAATAATGCTGTATGGTCTTTTCCATGCCCGGCACCGGAGCATGCACCAGGTCAAAAGACTTTCCCGTTTTTTCCCCGGCGGCCCAGTGATTGGGCGCGCACAAATGAATGGCGGCCATCCAGTCTTTTTCTCCGCTCAGTTGGCAGATGGCAAAATCTTCCTGCAACTGGCAGCACAATGCATCGAACAAAGAAATATAGGCATCGCCGTCAACAAAGATCCAGTCGTCCTTCCAGGTTAGCTGCTTGCCTGTCTTCTTATTGGAAAAAATATAACGGTCATCCTCATTCCGCAATGCAAAAAACTGCGGGTATTCCTGAATCATCTGGCTGACCAGGTATTCGTTCACCCGCACAATCGTAGAAGAAAACAGATCTTTCTCACAATAGTATTTGCGTATGTTCTCCTTTCTGCAAGTGGATTTGTTTTCTATATAACCGGGATAAGTTTCATCGATCTGGAAAACAAGCGCGTCCGCTCCGGAGCCTGCCTTATGTAAAGGAGAAAGCCCGGGCGCAACGGAATATTTCCCGTCGAGAAAGGGCAGGTATTTCATGATTCGCTTGCTTTTGGCAAAGATAACCTACAAATAGCTCAGCCACCATTTGGATTTATTGCGGGATTTGTACTCGTCGTACCATTTGCATAACGGATAAAGAGCAATGACCAGTCCTATCCAGATCAGGTAAACGATCGCCAGACCGAATCCATATCCTCTCAGGTGCTGATCGAGCTCGGGCCAGGTGGGAAAGATCATCTGGCTCCAGCTCCTGCCCGATATAACGATGGCCACTATTGCAAGCAAGTGGATCGCATATACGTGAACGATATAATAAAACATCGGTACCCGCCCAAACACGGAAACCTTAGCAGTGAACCTGTTCAAAGGATTTTCCGCGAAAGCCAGGAACAGTATTCCGGGGCCCAGCGTCATGAGGATATACAAAAGAGAAGGAGGATACTTGCTGACATTTAAAAAGGACAGCAGGGTGAATACTGCATTTTTCTGCACTGACCAGCGTACCGGATCGCCATAAACATTGATGGCCCTGATGATGATAAAAAGGGCAATAGCGCCCAGTCCCATAGTGACGAGCCATTTTTTTCTTTTCAGCGCGTCATAGTCAGGATCGTATAATCTGCCGAAGCAATAGCCTGCGGCCATCACGCCGACCCAGGGTATTACCGGATAGCCGATGAAAAACGTATGATTGGGATTGATCTCCACCCTGGGCACATGCAGGAAAGACCAGAGATAGGACTGCCAGCTATTGCCCGGCACAGTTATGCCGTCGAGCAGATTATGGCCGAATATCATCAGCAATGCAATGATCAGGATAAGCGAACGGGGCAGATAGATCAGCGGTGACAATACGATCATGCTGATGCCCAAAGCCCAGAGGATAATGAAATCGGAAGTATGGAAGAGAATATCGAAAGGCCAACCGAAATTCATCACCGTCAATCCAAGGAAGATCAGCCAGAGGCCGCGCGTAAACAAAAATACAGAGAGCTCTTTTTTGGTTTTCCTCAATCCGGAAAGAAAGGCCGAGGTTCCTGCCAGAAAGATAAATGTGGGAGCGCAGAAATGGGTGATCCAGCGGGTGAAAAAAAGCGGAACAGTGGTGCGTTGCAGATCGGTGGGATCATATACCGTGGCATTCCAGTGAAAATAATCGCGGATATGGTCAAGAGCCATGATGATCATTACAGCGCCTCTCAGCAGATCGATCGATACTACCCGTTTGGCTTTAACAAGTTCCCTGGGAGCCGGCATTGCAAGCGTAGTCATCGGAGCATGATTTAGGTTAGGCAATAAGTATGGGACGGCTGTATTAAAGATACAATCTATTTTGTAAAAATGCGCGTATTCCCGTCCGCATAACCGGCTATCAGCATTGTGGCCAGGTTGATGAAAAGCCCGTTCTCCACAACGCCTGTAATGGCATTGATCTTATCGTGCAGCGCGGCGGGTTCGGCTATTTCATGAAAAGCGCAGTCGATGATATAATTGCCGTTATCGGTAATATAAGGATGATCGTTCTCCGATCTCAGCTCCGGAATGCAATCCAGGGCCTGTAACTTCTTTATTGTTTTTTCCCAGCCGAATATCGTTACTTCAACAGGAAGGGGAAATTTTCCAAGCCGTTTCACCAGCTTGCTTTCGTCTGCAATAATGATGAGCCGCTTGCTGTTGGATGCCACGATCTTTTCGCGAAGCAATGCGCCTCCGCCGCCTTTGATCAAATTCAACTGTTCATCCGCCTCATCGGCGCCGTCGATCGTAATATCGATGGCATCGATCTCGGCAAAGGAAAGCATGGTAATGCCCAGCGAAATGGCCTGTTCTTCCGAACGCTTTGAAGTGGCGATGGCTTTTATCTGCAAGCCTTCTTCCTTTACTCTTTTTCCGATTCCTTCGATGGCCCAGTAAGCAGTGGTTCCGGTGCCCAACCCTACGATCATGCCCGGCTGAACATAGGCAACTGCGCGGTCTGCGGCCAGTTTTTTTGTATTCATAGATTGATGTTATTGATCCTGCGGTTTATCGGCCACTACGACCAGGTCGTTCAATCCGACCGTAATCGGAACAAGCCCAAGCTGAACCACCGCTTCTTTGCTGCGCACTTCTTTTACGGTTCCCACCTGGTGATTTTTCTTCATCATCACTTTATCGCCTGCCTGCACTTTTCCGCCTATTTCGATATATCTGGAATAAAATTTCTTTTGTTGTTTTTCGGTAACCTGTTTGTCCTTTTGTTTAAAGAGCAGGGCCTGCATCTGCCTGATCACTTCATTTTTATCCTCGGCCTTGCGCCAGTCGAAAATGATCTGTTTCAGCTTGCGCTCCATTTCTTTCAGATAGGCGATCCGGTCTTCCGTTATCCTGTTCTGCTGCTTCAAAAGCTCTACCTGCTGCTGATGGCGTTCTTTATTGATCAGCGTCTCCATTTCTTTTTTCAGCTTTTCATTTTCTTTAAGCAGCTTGTGCAGCTCTTTTTCTTTTTGCTCCAGGCTGCGCAGATCCTGCTCGGTGCGGTTCAGGAGCCTGTCGAGCCGGAAATGATCTTCATCCACCAGGCTTCTTGCCCTGTTGATGATCCGTTGATCGAGGCCGATCCTTTCGGCAATGGAAAAGGTATAAGAGCTCCCGGGCTTTCCGATGATGAGCTGATATAAAGGCTGAAGATTTTTTTCATCGAATGCCATGGCGCCGTTGATGATGCCCGGCGTTTTGCCTGCCATCACTTTAAGATTGAGATAATGCGTGGTAACGATGCCGAATGCATGCTTGCGCACCAGCTCTTCCAGTATCACTTCCGCAAAAGCGCCGCCGAGATTGGGATCGCTTCCGCTTCCCAGCTCATCGATAAAGAAGAGCGTTCTGCCATTGGCGTTTTCCATGAAGTATTTCATGTTCCTGAGATGAGAACTGTAGGTGCTCAGCTCGAATTCAAGGCTTTGCGTATCGCCGATATGGATCATGAGCTGCTTGAAGATGCCCAGCTCCGAATCGGGATGAACAGGGATCAGCAGTCCGCTCTGCACCATGAGCTGAAGCAGGCCGACGGTCTTTAAGGTAACGGTTTTGCCGCCTGCATTCGGGCCGGAGATGACGAGAATGCGGTTTTGCTCATTGAGTTCGATATGGATGGGAACGGTCGGCTTCTGGTTTTTGCGGTTATACAAATACAGCAGGGGATGATAAGCCTGGATGAGGCGGATATGCGATTTGTCCTGCAGCAGCGGATAGTTTCCGTTGATATCGATGGCCAGCTTTGCCTTTGCGGAAATGAAATCGTATTCGCCCACGATATCGTGATAGCCTTGTAACAGGGATGCATATACGAACAGCCGGGCGGTCAGCTCCCGGAGTATGCGGTTCACTTCGCGGCTTTCCTCATGTTCGAGCGAGAATACGGCGTTGTTGAGCTCTACCGTTTCTTCCGGTTCTATGAAAGCGGTTTTGCGGGTATCGCTTTCTCCGTGCAGGATGCCTTTAACCTGTCTTTTATGCTCGGCAAAAACGGCAACCACTCTCCTGCCGTTGAGGAAAGCTTCTTCGATATCGGCCACAAAGCCGGCTTTCTGCAGCCTGGATAAAATCCGCTCGAACATGCGGCGCAGCTCATTGCGTTTGCGGAACAGCGAAATCCTGATCGCTGCCAGCTCTTCCGAAGCATTGTCCTTGACCTGGCCTTTTTCGTCGAGCACTTCGTCGATCAGTTGGATGATGGCTTTTTCGTAATGGGTTGCTGCTATCAATCGCGCCAGCGCCGGATAGCCGGTGCGCCTTTCGGGAT